>JBDZVW010000433.1:0-2507 GCA_040255885.1 Betaproteobacteria bacterium | reverse complement strand
ACGGACTGATGCGGTAATCGGACGACTTGAACACGTCGTCGGCGCGGCCGACATAGGTGATGTAGCCGTCTTCATCGCGCGTCGCGACGTCGCCGGTACGGTAGTAGCCGTCGCGCGCGACGTGGGCGTTCTTTTCCGGATCGTCGGCGTAGCCCAGCATCAGCCCCAGCGGATGCGGATCGAGCGCAATGCCGACCTCGCCTTCGGCCGCCGGCTTGCCATCGAGATCGAGCAACTCGATGCGATAGCCGATTGCCGGCCGCCCCATTGAGCCGGCCTTGAGCTTCTGTTCCGGCGAATTGCACACCACGGCGGTGGTTTCGGTCTGGCCGTAGCCGTCGCGGATGGTGATGCCCCACGCCTTCTTCACACGTTCGATCACTTCCGGATTGAGCGGCTCGCCGGCACTGCTCACTTCGCGCAGCGCGACCTTGTAGCACGACAGGTCCTCCTGGATCAGCATGCGCCACACGGTGGGCGGCGCGCACAGACTGGTGACGCGGTGCTGCTCGATCGCCGCCAGCAGCGCCGGTGCATTGAAACGCGTGAAGTTGTAAATGAACACTGTCGCGCCGGCATCCCACGGCGCGAAGAAACAGCTCCACGCGTGCTTTGCCCAGCCCGGTGAGCTGACGTTGAGGTGCACGTCGCCTGGCTGCAGTCCCAGCCAGTACATCGTCGACAGATGTCCGACCGGATAGCTCTGCTGCGAATGCAACACCAGCTTCGGCTTCGCGGTGGTGCCGGAAGTGAAGTACAGCAGCATCGGATCGGTCGCATGCGTGACGTCGTCCGCTTGAAATTCCGCCGCCTCGTTGTATGCGTCCTCGAAACGCCGCCAGCCGTCGGGCGTGCCGCCGATGCTGATGCGCGTGTAGTCGCCGGCGACCTGCACGAATCTGTCACAGTGGGCGGCGGCAACGATCACGTGGCGTACGTTGCCGCGTTCCAGCCGATCGCGCAGGTCCGCCGGCGTCACCAGCGTCGTCGTCGGCACCACCACCGCGCCGAGCTTGATCGCGGCCAGCATCGCTTCCCACAATGGCGCGTCATTACCCAGCATCAGCAGGATGCGGTCCCCTCGTGCGACGCCGAGTTTGCGCAGGAGATTCGCGACCTGGTTGGAGCGTGCCGCCATTTCAGCGAACGAGAATTTCTGCTCGGTTCCGTCCTCGCCGACAAGCCACAGTGCAGGACGGTCTTCGCCGCGGCCCAGCGTATCGAAATAATCGAGCGCCCAGTTGAATTCGTCGAGCGCCGGCCATTTGAAGCTGCGGTAAGCGGTGTCGTAATCGGTGCGGTGCGTGAGCAGGAAGTTGCGCGCTTCGAGAAAGCGCGCGAGTGCCGGGGTCTGATTTGTCATTGCGTCCTCCTCCGTTTTAGTGGCTATCAAGTCACCGCTTCACCGCAGGTTCGGTGATCACCGCAAATTCTTCCCCCTTTGAAAAAGGGGGGCTGAGGGGGATTTCTCAGCATGTAACCGTCATTCGGCCGTTCGCAAATCCCCCCTTTCCCCCTTTTACAAAGGGGGGTCGAAGCGGCTGAGCGAGCGAACGCGGCTACATATTCCGCCGATACTGTCCGCCGACCTCGTACAGCGCATCGGTAATCTGCCCCAGCGAGCAGCAACGCACTGCGTCCATCAGCACCGCGAACACGTTGTCGCCGGCGATCGCGCACTGGCGCAGACGTTCGAGTTGATGTTCGGCTTCGTCGCGATTGCGCGCCTGGAATTCGCGCAGCCGCGTGATCTGTGACTGCTTCTCGGCCTCGGTCGAGCGCGCCAGCTCGATCCTGCCGGGCATTGTGTCGCCGCGCGGGTTGCGGAACGTATTGACGCCGATGATCGGATACGAGCCATCATGTTTCTTCGCTTCGTAGTACAGCGACTCTTCCTGGATGCGGCCGCGCTGATAGCCGGTCTCCATCGCGCCCAGCACGCCGCCGCGCGAACTGATCGCGTCGAATTCTTTCAGCACCGCTTCCTCGACCAGGTCGGTCAGCTCTTCGATCACGAAGCTGCCCTGGTTCGGATTCTCGTTGTACGCCAGCCCCCATTCGCGGTTGATGATGAGCTGGATCGCCATCGCGCGACGCACGGATTCCTCGGTCGGCGTGGTGACCGCTTCGTCATAGGCGTTGGTATGCAGCGAGTTCGCGTTGTCGTAGATCGCGATCAAGGCCTGCAGCGTGGTGCGGATATCGTTGAACGCCATCTCCTGCGCGTGCAGGCTGCGACCCGACGTCTGACCGTGGTACTTGAGCTTCTGGCTGCGCTCGTTCGCGCCGTAACGCTCGCGCATCGCCACTGCCCAGATGCGCCGCGCAACCCGCCCCATCACCGAATATTCCGGGTCCATGCCGAACGAGAAGAAGAACGACAAGTTGGGCGCGAAATCGTCGATGCGCATGCCGCGCGCGAGATAAGCTTCAACGTAGGTGAAGCCGTTCGCCAGCGTGAACGCGAGCTGCGAAATCGGATTCGCGCCGGCCTCGGCGATGTGGTA
>JBDZVW010000432.1:0-2508 GCA_040255885.1 Betaproteobacteria bacterium | reverse complement strand
TCCACCCCGCTGCCGTCACCCTTGATCCTCACCTTCACGTTCGGATCAACGACTCGCTTTACCGCTACCAATACCTTCATCGTGGTCTTTCGCAAAATATGGAAGGAAATGCGAATGCGCGTGATGCGCACCGGGTCATTTTAACGGATTGGATCGATGCACCGCAAAGCCGACGCGCGCCGTTCGCCGCGCGGCAGCGTCACGACATCAGGGGGAGGATGACGATCGGGCCGGCGCGGCACTCGCGTCGGCGCCCTGCCGCCCTTTTCGGACGCGCCGTGTCAGCGCGATGATTTCGCCGACGATGCCGCGGCGGAACACCAGCACGCACAGCACGAAGATGACGCCGGTCACCACCGTGACCCATGAACCGACGATGCCGAGATAATTCTGCAGGCTGACGACGAAAGCGGCACCGACGACCGGCCCCCACACAGTGCCCATGCCGCCCAGCAACGTCATCAGCACCACTTCGCCCGAGGCGTGCCAGTGCACGTCGGACAGCGACGCGAGCTGGAACACCAGCGTCTTGGTGGCGCCCGCCATCCCCGACAGCGCGGCCGAGATCACGAACGCCAGCAGCTTGTAGCGGTTGACGTGATAACCGAGTGAAATCGCGCGCGGCTCGTTCTCGCGGATCGCGCGCAGCACCTGGCCGAACGGCGAATGGATCGTACGATAGGTGAGCCAGAAGCCGAGCACGAACACGCCGTACACGAAGTAATACATGTGGCTGTCCGGCGCGAGATCGAACAGCCCCAGAAACATGCCGCGCGGCACGCCCTGCAGCCCGTCCTCGCCGTGCGTGAACTGCGGCATCTGCAGCGCCAGAAAGTAAATGAACTGCGCCAGCGCCAGCGTCACCATCGCGAAATAGATGCCGTGGCGCCGGATCGCCAGCCAGCCGAACACCAGGCCGAGCAGCGCCGCCCACAACGTCGCGACGATCACCGCCACTTCGGGCGTCATCCACGTGCCGCCGTAATCCATCATGAGGTTGCCGGCGAAATAGGCGGCAGAGCCGAGAAACGCGGCGTGACCGAATGACAGCAGGCCGGCGTAGCCGAGCAGCAGGTTGAACGCGCACGCGAACAGCGCGTAGCACCAGATCTTCATCAGGAATACCGGATAGACGACGCTCTGGAACAGCGGTCCGGTCAGTCCGATCAGAAACAGAATCGTGAAAACGATCTGCTTGCGGCTGATTCGCATCGCGCGCTTACCTTTCCTTGCCGAACAGCCCGCCCGGCCTGAGCAGCAGCACGATCGCCATGATCACGAATATCACCACCGCCGAGCCCACCGGATAGAACACTTTCGTGAGTCCCTCGATGACGCCGAGCACGATCCCGCTGACGATCGCGCCCATGATCGATCCCATGCCGCCGATCACCACCACCGCAAACACCACGATGATGGTGTTCGCGCCCATCACCGGCGTGATCGCCTGCACCGGCGCCGCCAGCACGCCGGCGAGCGCCGCCAGCGCTACACCGTAGCCGAACGTCAGCGTCAGCATCAGCGGCACGTTGATACCGAACGCCTGCACCAGTTTGGGATTTTCGGTCGCAGCCCGCAGGTAGGAGCCGAGCCGCGTGCGTTCGATCGCGTACCAAGTGGCGAAGCACACCAGCAGCGATATGACGATGACCCAGATACGGTAATACGGCAGGTACATGAAGCTGAGGCGCGCACCGCCGGAAAGCTGGCTCGGCACATCGTAGTTGACGCCCGACACACCGAACCAGTTGATGAACAGCCCCTCGATCACCAGCGCCAGCCCGAACGTCAGCAGCAGCCCGTAAATGTGATCGAGCTGGTAGAGCCGGCGCAGCAGGAAGCGCTCGATCAGCATGCCGATGATGCCGACGATCAGCGGACACAGCAGCAGTGCCCACCAGTAATTGACGCCGAAATGGGTCAGCAGCACCCATGCGACGTAGGCGCCCATCATGTAGAGCGCGCCGTGAGCGAAATTGATGACGTTGAGCAGGCCGAAGATGATTGCCAGGCCGAGGCTCAGGATCGCGTAGAAGGAACCATTGATCAACCCGAGCAGAAGCTGTGCCATCAGCCCGAACGGAGAGATGCCGAGCCACTGGAAAACGGCCATGGATTGCGTACCGCTGTCGTTTTATCGCGGGTCGGGCGGGACGCGCGTCCCGTCCGTTTCACCTATTTGCCGTAGTGATACGGCTGCTTGATCAGCGGGCACACCGACTTGTTCGCCGGCAGGAACGCCTTGTCGCCCGGGATCGTCGAAATGATCCTGTAATAATCCCACGGATACTTCGATTCGGACGGCTTCTTCACCTGCACCAGGTACATGTTGTGGATCAGCCGGCCGTCGGCGCGGATGTGACCGCTCTGGATCACCGGGTCCGAAATCTTCATCGACTTCAGCTGCTTCATCACCGCGTCGCTGTCGTCGGTGCCGGCCGCCTTCACCGCACGCAGATAATTGAGCGTGGCGGAATAGACGCCCGCCTGCACCATCGTCGGCATGCG
>JBDZVW010000089.1:0-9409 GCA_040255885.1 Betaproteobacteria bacterium | reverse complement strand
CGGCGTCACGATCGCCACCAGACTGCCAGTCAGCAAGGCCATGTCAGATTGTCCAGAAGCCCGAAAAATTAACGGATCATTGTAGCGCAATGCCGTGACCGCCGTGAACAGGGTTTTCGGGCCGGAGCCGCATCGCAGCGCCCGCTAACGGCCGGATCATCGTGATCCGCCAGCGGTGCTACTCGCCATCCCGGGGCGGCGCGTCCGTCACGCCGTATTCGACGTTCAAGCGGCCGTCCGGCGACGCCTGCGCCACGCGGCGATCGCCGCGGCGCTCCCAGAACGCCAGACACAACACCGTTGCCAGCACGCCGATGCCGAACAGCAGCACGATCAGCAGCACCCAGTGCACGTCGGCGTACGGACTGCAGCCGAACCATCCGCCGCCGGCCGCGCCATCCTTGCAGCGTGGCGCAAACAGGAATGAAAACCCCTTGAAGATCGTCGCGCCATAAACGGTCTTGTTCGCCTGCGGCGGAAACAGCAGCACCAGCAGCACCAGGACGGCCGCTCCCCACAGCACGATTCTTTGTTTTCCGTTCATGATCCCTGTCCTCCCTGTAGTCAGTTCGATGCCCGGCCGCCGGCGAGCGCGCCATTCACTGCGCAGATGCGCTGGACGATCGCCGGCCTCGGCAGCTCCGTGAAAACGTCCTCGTAGGCAACCACCCGCAGCCGGCCGCGCACGATTTCCAGCAACTCACCCGGCTGCAGCAGGAAATCGGGATTGCGCGGCCGCCCGTAACGCTCATTGCCGGCGGCGAACGTTTCGTAGATCAGCACGCCGCCGGCAGCCAGCGCGTCGATCAGGCGCGGCAACAACGGGCGGTGCAGATAATTGGCCACCACGATCCCGGCAAACTGCAGGTTCGCGTACGGCCACTGCCCGTTTTCCAGGTCGGCCGCACGAGCGGCAACGCCATCGATGCCCGCCAGTGCCGCAAGCGCTTCGGCATCGCGATCGACCGCGTCCACCGCATGTCCCAGTTGCGCAAGATAGCGTACATGCCGCCCGCCACCACAGGCGACATCGAGCACGCGACCACCGGGCGCGATCAAGGAAGCCCAGCGGCACACCCACTGCGACGGCGCAGCGCTTTCATGATGCGGGACAGTAACGGCACGATTCACGATAACTGGATATAATTCACGCAATAACAATAGTCGACGATCGGCACCATGATACGAGTGCCGACGCCGTATGAACGGACACCGGCATCACGCCGACGCGTGACGCGTCGCCGCGGATGCATCCGGTGCTGCAAGCCGGAGCGACAAAAATGCAAGCACGACAACGGGCCCCGCTTTCCATCGGGAAATCGGTGATTATAGCGACTGACGGGCACCTGAAATAAGGCCACTGCTTTTTTTCGTCCGGTGTCTCTTCATTGATGCGGAGGATTACGGATAGTGACGACAAAACTCGAAGATGCGATTGCGTTCGCCGAATCACACGAATCGACCTGGGATCGTGATGCTGGAGGGAAGTTTGGCGTTCATTTGAACGACCCGCCACCCTGGAACCGCTTGTACGGGCCCATTCACTCGCGTGGCCCTGCTTCCGGCGTCATTCTGCATCAGGGTAAGGAACTGGCTGCCTGGGGAGAACCTGACCGCGCTGATCTGACTTTCAGTGTCGCCAAGACGTACCTGGCCCTGCTCGCCGGCGTGGCACATGACCGCGGACTGTTGCCGGATGTTGACGAACGTATCAGCAAACGTCTGCCGGGCATCGGTTTCGATGCCGGAAACAATGCCCGGATCACCTGGAAACACATGCTGCAGCAGACCAGCGAGTGGGAAGGCACGCTGTGGGACATACCCGACCAGGCAGACCGTTATCGTGCCGTGACTTTCGGTCCGCGTCCCGGCGGACGCAAGGGCGATGCGCGTCCTTTACAGGCGCCGGGCAGTTACTGGGAATATAACGATGTACGCATCAACGCATTGGCACTGGCGTTGCTGCACCTGTTTCAGCAGCCTCTGCCGGAAGTGTTCCGCGAAGCCATCATGCGCCCGGTCGGCGCCACGGAAGACTGGCAATGGCTTGGGTATGACAATGCATGGATAGAGCTCAACGGCCGGCGCGTGCAATCGGTCACCGGCGGCTCACACTGGGGCGGCGGCGTGTCGATCAGCGCCCGGAACCAGGCCAGGATAGGCCAGATGATGCTGGATGACGGCATGGCTGAAGGTAAACGCGTGCTGTCCGCCGAGTGGTTACATCAGATGCGTCAGCCATGTAATATCGCTCCTTATTACGGATATCTGGTATGGCTCAATCATGAACACAAAATGTTTCCAAGTTTGCCGACATCCAGTTACTTCGGCACCGGCGCGGGCAAGTCATTTACCTGGATCGAGCCGGAACGCCGGCTGGTAGTCATCGTACGCTGGGTGGAATCCGATTATGCCGACGACCTGTTTGCACAGATCCTCAGTGCCATTGACGCCGCGCCAGCGAACTGACGGTAATCGCCGACGGCCAATCGTTCATCCCGCATCGAGCTCATGACAGATCACCCGCTTCTGGATGTACGCAACCTCAAGGTCCGCTTTCACACGGGTGATGGCGTGATCAGCGCGGTGGACGGCGTTTCGTTCCAGGTCGATGCCGGGGAAACGCTGGTCGTCGTCGGCGAATCAGGCTCGGGCAAATCGGTGACCAGCCTCGCGATCATGGGCCTGGTGCCGAATCCGCCCGGCATCATCAGCGGCGGCGCGGCCCTCTTCCGCGGCAAGGACGGCAGGGAGAAGGATCTCGTCAAGCTGTCGCAGGCCGAGTTACGCCACATCCGCGGCAACGACATCGCGATGGTGTTCCAGGAACCGATGAGCTCGCTGTCGCCGGTTTACACCATCGGCGACCAGATCGCCGAAGCGATCATGCTGCATCAGAACAAGGGCCGGCGCGAAGCGCTGCGCCTCGCCGCCGACATGCTGGAACGGCTCGGCATTCCGGAACCGGGCAAGCGGCTCAAGAACTATCCGCACCAGATTTCGGGCGGCATGGCGCAGCGCGTGATGATCGCGATGGCACTGTCGTGCCGCCCCAGCCTGCTGATCGCCGACGAACCGACCACCGCGCTCGACGTCACGATCCAGGCGCAGATTCTCGAGCTCATTCGCAAGCTGCAGCACGAAATCGGCATGGCGGTGCTGTTCATCACGCACAACCTCGGGGTGGTGGCCGAAATCGCCGACCGCGTGGTGGTGATGTACGCGGGACGCGCGGTGGAACTGGCTGCCGCCGGCGAGATTTTCGGACGGCCGCGCATGCCTTATACGATGGGCCTGCTGCATTCGGTGCCGCGGCTCATCACCGGCGAAGCAACCGGGCAGCGCCTCGAAGCGATTCCGGGCGAAGTGCCGAATCCGCTGCGGCTGCCGCGCGGCTGCACGTTTCATCCGCGCTGCCGTTTCAATGTCGCGGGCGTCTGCGACGCCGCCGTGCCGGAATTGGAACCATGCGAATCCGCCCACTGGGTGCGCTGCGTACGCTGGCGTGAGGTCGAGCAGGAGTGCGTAACATCGTGAACGGCACGCCATTGCTCGCGGTCAGCGGGCTGAGAAAATGGTTCCCATTGCGCGGCGGCGCTCATCTGCCCGGGTCCGAAACGCGTGCCGTGAAGGCGGTGGACGAGGTGTCTTTTCACATCGACGCCGGCGAAATCCTGGGACTGGTCGGCGAATCCGGCTCGGGCAAAACCACCGTCGGCCGCACGGTACTGCGGCTGCTCGATCCCACCGACGGCAGCGTCCGCTTCGGCGGCACCGACATCGCGCAGTTGTCGCGTTCCGCACTGGCGCCCTTCCGCCGCCGCATGCAGCTGATTTTCCAGGATCCGTTCTCATCGCTCAATCCGCGCATGCGCATCGAAAACATCGTCGGTGAGCCGCTCACGATTCACCGCCTGTGCAGGAACAACGCGGAAAAGACCGAACGCATTGCCGAGCTGCTGCGCATGGTCGGTCTTTTGCCGGAGCACATGCGGCGCTATCCGCACGAGTTCTCCGGCGGCCAGCGGCAGCGCATCGGCATCGCGCGCGCGCTGGCGTCGAACCCCGAGTTCATCGTCGCCGACGAACCGGTGTCGGCGCTCGACGTGTCGATCCAGGCGCAGGTCGTCAATCTGCTGGCCGACCTCCGGCAGCGGCTCGGACTGACGCTGCTGTTCGTCGCCCATGATCTGGCGGTCGTCGAATATGTTTCCGATCGCATTGCGGTGATGTATCTGGGTAAAATCATGGAAATCGCGCCCAGCCGGGAGCTGTGCAGCACGCCGCGGCATCCGTACACCGAAGCGCTGCTGTCGGCGGTGCCGGTTCCCGATCCCGGCGCGAAACGGCAGCGCATCGTACTCGAAGGCGACATTCCGAGTCCGATCGATCCACCGTCGGGCTGCGTGTTCCGCACGCGCTGCCGCTACGTGCGGCCGGAATGCGCGAACGGCGTGCCGCCGCTGCGGGAAACGACGCCCGGGCATTTCAAGGCGTGCATCCGGGACGACATCCTGTGACGGCCGCCGGCACGTAAAATCAGAAGTTCAAGCCGGACGTCAGAATCCGGCGGCGGAACACGCCAAACCATCAGTCATCAACAAAGGGAATCCCCGTTCCCCGAAAGGAGAGAGGCAAGCAAGATGAAAAATCGGCATCTGTTGTCGGCAGCACTCGTTGCAATCGGACTCGCCACCGCGGGCGGCGCACAGGCGGCGATCGGAGATTCGCCCCAGACGCCGCTGGTAGTCGCCTGGCAGGGCGGCGCCACCACGCTCGACCCGATCATGCGCAGCGAGAGCACCACCTATTCCTGGCAAAGACACATTTTCGACACGCTCACGCTGCTCGGCCCCGACGGCAAGATCGAGCCCCGCATCGTAACGGCGTGGAAGAATATGGGGCCGGATACCTGGAGGCTCACGCTGCGCAGCAACGTCAAATTCCAGGACGGCAGTACGATGACGCCGGAAGATGTCGGCGAATCGATCCTCGACACCGCCAACAACCCGAAGTCGCAATTGCGAGAACTCGCCAATGCCGCCTCCGGCTACAAGGTGGTGGACGACCACACGCTCGACGTCAAGTTCAGCCGCCCGGATCCGCTGTTTCCGTCGCATATGAGCAATATTCCGGTCATGCCGGAACGGCTGATCAAGAAGGAAGGACGCGCTGCATTCGACCAGCATCCGATCGGCACCGGGCCCTACAAGTTCGTGAGCTGGCTGGCGCAGGATCACCTGATCGCCGAGGCATGGAAAGGCTTCTGGGGCAAACAGCCTGACTTCAAGTACGTAAAGCTGGAGAGTATTCCGAACGGCGCGACCCGCCTCGCCGCGCTCCTCTCGGGGCAGATTCAGGTGGCGGAAAAGGTCGAGCCGCAGGATTTCGCGCGCGTCAAAAGAAGCGGCAAGGCGTATATCACCATGACCCATGGCGTACGCGTCATCTATCTGGCGATGGATTACTGGCGCAAGACCGACTCGGCCGGCATGGCCAAGGGCGAGAAGAACCCGTTCATGGATCCGCGCGTGCGCAAGGCGGTGTACCAGGCGATCAACACCGAGGCGCTGAAGACCAAGATCTTCAACGGCGCGATCACGCCGGCGGCGCAATTCACGCCATCGCTGTCCGAATTCTACGATCCCAGCCTCAAGCGCGTGCCGTACGATCCGGCGGCCGCGAAGAAGCTGCTGGCCGAGGCCGGCTACCCGCACGGATTTTCGGTACGGCTCGATGCGCCGAATGATCGCTACCTCGACGACGCGCTGGTCGCCCAGGCGCTGGGCGGGATGCTCGAGAAAATCGGCATCAAGGTGACCGTCAACGCGGTTCCGAAAGCCGTGTTCTTCCCGCAGATAAACAAGGGGAACTTCACGATGTACATGGCCGGCTGGGGCACTTTCGACCCGATCGCCGAATATAACTCGATGTTCCACTGCCGCGACAAGGCGCACGGCTTCGGTCATGTCAACCGCGCGCACTACTGCAACCACAAGGCGGACCAGATCATGGCAAAAGCAGCGCAGACGTTCGACGACAAGGCGCGCGTGAAGCTCGAACGGGAGGCGTTCCATATCGTTGAGCGCGAGGATTTTGCGTACCCCCCGCTGTACTTCGAAAATGTGATTGCCGGTGTCGACAACAACGTCAAATGGACGTCGCGGCCCGATGAGCTGATCTTCGCCTGGGATATGCACCGCAAGTAACCGCCCCCAAGAGCGATGATAGCGTTTGCGATCAAACGCCTCGCCCAGGCGGTGTTCGCGGTGTGGGTCGTGGCGACACTGGTGTTCGCCATGATCCACATCGCGGGCGACCCGATCGCGGTGCTGGCACCGGAGACGATGACGGCGCAACAGCAACAGGAACTGCGCCACACGCTGGGACTGGATCAGCCGGTTTACGTGCAGTACGTCCGTTACGTCAACGGCGTGCTGCACGGCAATCTCGGCGTATCCTATTACAGCAACCAGCCGGCGATGCCGCTCGTGCTCGCGCGCTTTCCGGTCACCCTCAAGCTGGTGCTGTTGTCGATTGCGATCGCCGTCATCTTCGGCCTGCCGTTCGGAGTGTCGGCGGCGATGCACGCCGGCGGCATCGCCGATCGCACGTTGCGCGCGATATCGGTGCTGGGCTCGTCGATCCCGACGTTCTTTCTCGGCATCCTGCTCATTTTCGGCTTCAGCGTCGAGTTCAACCTGCTGCCGTCATCGGGCGCCGGCGGCTGGAGCCACTACATCATGCCGGCATTCACGCTGGCGTTTTTCCGTATCGCGCTGTTCACGCGGCTGATACGTGCCAGCCTGCTCGACACGCTGGCGCAGAACTACGTGCGCACCGCGCGCGCGAAAGGACTGTCCGAAACCATCGTCGTCTACAAGCACGCGCTGCGCACTGCGCTGCTGCCGTTCATCACGGTGTTCGGCCTGCAGTTCGGGCACCTGCTCGCCGGCGCGGTCGTCACCGAAACCATCTTCGCGCTGCCCGGCATGAACCGTCTTGCGCTCGAAGCGCTCTATCGGCTCGACTATCCGATCATCCTGTCGTACGTGCTGGTGGTCGCCGTTTTGTTCAGCGCGATCAATTTCATTGTTGACGTGATCTACGGCTTCGTTGATCCACGGGTGTCGTATGCGCAGTAATCTGCAAGTTCCGCCGCTGGCGCCGACGCTGATCCTGGCCGCGCTGATCGTGCTCGCGGCACTTGCGCAATGGATAGCGCCGCACGATCCGCAGCACCAGGACCTGCTGGCCCGCCTGACGCCTCCGGTGTGGGCAGGCGGCACCTGGGATTATCCGCTCGGCACCGACGCGCTCGGACGCGACGTGCTGTCCAACATCATCTACGGCCTTCAGGTCAGCTTGCTCGCGGGCTTTTTCGCAGTGGCGATCAGCGTCGTGGTCGGTGCCACCGTCGGCCTCGTGGCCGGCTATCGTGGCGGCTGGTTCGACACCATCGCGATGCGGGCTGCCGACATCCAGTTGTCGATGCCGACCGTGCTGATCGCGCTCGCGGTGCTGGCGATATTCGGCCGCGGCTTATGGAAAGTGATCATCGTCATCGGTCTCGTCGGCTGGGCGCAATATGCGCGTCTGGTGCGCTCGTCCGTGCTGGCGGAACGCGAGAAGGAATATGTCGCGGCAGCAACCGTGATCGGCGCGTCACCAGGTCGCATCCTGTTCCGCCACATTCTCCCGAACGTGACAGGGCCGACGCTGGTCCAGATATCGGTTGATATTCCGCGCGCGGTCGAACTGGAAGCGACGCTGTCGTTCCTCGGGCTGGGTGTTGCGGTGACCACGCCGTCGCTCGGCCTCAGGATCGCACAGGGCTACCAGTATCTGTTCAGCGGCGCGTGGTGGACATCGGTGCTGCCCGGCCTCACGCTGGTGGTGCTGGTGCTGTGTGAAAACCTGATCGGAGACTGGCTGCGCGACGTGCTCGATCCGCGCTACCGCGTCCGCAAGAAAATCAAGCAGACCGTTGCCGAAACAACGGCCACATCTTAATTCCAATCCAACGGAGAAAAAATGGCGCAACCGGATTTGGCAAAATTGATCGAGACCGTCGGCCCCAAGGTGATCGCGACGCGCCGCGACCTGCACCGGCATCCGGAGCTCGGGTTGACCGAATTCCGCACCGCAAGCCTCGTCGCACGGCGGCTGACGGAGCTCGGACTGGAGCTCAAGCTCGGCCGCGATGCAATGGATTCGGCGAGCCGCGTCGGCCTGCCGAGTGCCGATGAGCTCGCCCGCTGCTTTCAGCGCGCGCGCGACGAAGGTGCCGATCCCGAATTCCTGCCGGCATTCGAAGGCGGCCACACCGCGGTGCTCGGCATTCTGAAAGGTGCGCAGCCCGGGCCGGTGGTAGCGCTGCGGGTCGACATGGACGCGCTGCCGATCCTGGAGGACGACAGCAGCGCGCATTTTCCGGTGCGTGAGGGCTTCGTGTCGCAGCACCGCGGCGTGATGCACGCCTGCGGCCACGATTCGCACACCGCGATGGGACTCGGCATCGCCGAAGTGCTGAGCCAGGTGCGCGACCGGATTCACGGCACCGTCAAGTTCATCTTCCAGCCGGGCGAAGAAGGCGGACGCGGCGCAGCGCCGATGGTCAAGGCAGGCGTCGCCGACGACGTCGATTACCTGATCGCGATCCACGTCGGTACCGGCGTGCCGAGCCGCGTGCTGCGTCCGCGCGTGTTTGGTCACCTTGCCAGCGCCAAATTCGACGTCAGCTTCCGCGGCCACGCGTCGCACGCCGGTGGGCGGCCGGAAGAAGGAAAGAATGCACTGCTCGGCGCGGCGCAGGCGGTGATGGGCCTGTACGCGATCTCGCGCCATCACACCGGGCGCTCGCGCGTGAACGTCGGCGTGCTCCATGCCGGCTCCGGCCGCAACGTGATCGCCGACACGGCAACGATGCTGATGGAGGTGCGCGGCGAGAATGAAGAAATCGTCGAATACATGATCCACCGCGCCGAAGCAGTGTTGCGCGGTGCCGCACTCGCGCACGATCTCGAGGTCGATATCCGCAACGTCGGCCGCACCACCACCGCGGACTCCGATCCGCCGCTCGCCGAAGCGGTCGCGGCATCGTCGAAGAACATCGCGAATCTCAATGTGCGCCTCGAACCGTTCTGCGCGTCGGGCAGCGAGGATGCGACCTATTTCATGCGCCGCGTGCAGGAACGCGGCGGCCTGGCGATCTACGCAGTGGTCGGCTCCGATCTGCCGTCCGGTCACCACACGACGACATTCGACATCAACGAAGCGGATCTGCCGACCGCTGTCGACGCACTGTCGCGCTCGATTATCGAACTTGGACAGCAGCCGGTGCGCACGGCCAAAGCCGCCTGAGCGCGTGGCACGCGCCGCACTCACTCGGCGTATCGCAACCATTGCG
>JBDZVW010000431.1:0-2521 GCA_040255885.1 Betaproteobacteria bacterium | reverse complement strand
CATTGCAGGGCGCCAGCCTCGGCACGACACTGTTGCTGCTGGCGTACGCGGCCGGCGCCGCCACCTCGCTCGCGATCGCGCTGCTGATCGGCGGAAAAGTGTTCGCGGCGATGAAGCGTTCGCTGGGCATCGGTGAGTGGATACGCCGCGGGCTGGGCGCCGCGATGCTGGCAGCCGTCGCCGCGATCGCGACCGGTCTGGATACCGGCGTGCTGGCACAAGTGTCACTGGCGTCCACCAACGGCATCGAGCAGACTCTGGTCGATCATCTGGCCCAATCCCGTTCCGGCCGGCCGGTGAGCGAACATCGGGCGCCCGGCGGAACGATGCAGGGCTCGCCCGCAATGATGATGAAAGCCGATGCCGCGCAACACACGGCACCCGACTCCGGCGCGATGATGGCCGCTGCCGGCGCGATGCGCGCGACGGCAGCCCGGGGCGACCCGCCGCTGCCGGTCGAAGGCACGATGCCGCCGCTCACCGGCGCGGTGAAGTGGCTGAATTCCGCTCCGTTGACCGCACAGGATCTGCGCGGCAAGGTGGTGCTGGTCGATTTCTGGACTTACTCGTGCATCAACTGCCTGCGCACGTTGCCGTACATCGAGGCGTGGGCAAAAAAATACCATGATGCGGGGCTGGTGGTCATCGGCGTGCATTCGCCGGAATTCGCGTTCGAGCGCAACGTGAACAACGTTGCCGAGGCGGTGCACCGCCTCGGCGTCGATTACCCGGTGGCCATCGACAACAATTACGCGATCTGGCGCGCGTTCAACAACGAATACTGGCCGGCGCATTATTTCGTCGATGCGCAGGGCCGCATACGCCACCATCATTTCGGCGAAGGCGATTATGCCGAATCGGAGCGGATCATCCAGCAGTTGCTGCGCGAAGCCGGCGCCGCCAACGTTCCCGGCGGGCTGGTCAACGTGGATGGAAAAGGCGTGCAGCAGGCGCCGGACATGCGTGATGTGGATTCACCCGAGACCTACATCGGTTATGACCGGGCCGAACGTTTCGCGTCCGGCGGCACGGAAGTGCACGACCGTGCGCATGACTACACCGCGCCGTCGCCGCTGCCGCTCAACGGATGGGGCCTGTCCGGCACTTGGACCGTGGGCGGCCAGCGCGCCACGCTCGCCAGTGCCACGGGACGCATCGTCTACCGCTTCCATGCCCGCGATCTGAATCTGGTGCTGGGGCCGCGCCCGGACGGCAAGCCGGTGCATTTCAAGGTGACGCTGGACGGCAAGGCGCCGGGCAACGCGCACGGCGCCGACGTCGCGCCCGACGGCAGCGGAATAATAACCGGGCAGCGCCTGTATCAGCTGATACGCCAGTCCGGCGCTATCCGGGACCACACCTTCAGCATCGAATTCCTGGACCCGGGTGCGTCGGCTTATGCGTTCACTTTCGGATAGGCAACAAAGTGTCCGGCGTGATGCCAAATTAGAGTGGTTGTTGAACACGGAGGTGTGATCATGACGACAAAATCGAATTTCCGAACGGCGGCCACCGGCGGTTTTCAGTGGCGCAGCGCAGTACGCGTTCTCGCGTTCAGCGCGCTGGCAGCAGCCGCGGTCATATTCTGGCAAGGCATGCCCCGTGCCTTCGGCGGCGCCGAAGCGGCCGTGATGGTCCCGCAGCCGGCCATGGACGAGCCGGTCGGTAACACGCACGAGGAAACCGCGATCTTCGCGGGCGGATGTTTCTGGGGCGTGCAGGGTGTGTTCCAGCACGTGAAAGGCGTGATCAACGCCGTATCAGGTTACGCCGGAGGGGCTGCAAACACGGCGCACTACCGCATCGTCAGCACTGGTGACACCGGGCACGCGGAGTCGGTGAAGGTGGTCTTCGATCCGACGCAGGTTTCGTACGGCACGCTGCTGCGTATCTTTTTTTCAGTGGTGCAGGACCCGACCGAACTGAACCGGCAGGGGCCGGACACCGGCACGCAGTATCGCTCGGCGGTTTTCCCGACCAGTCCGACCCAGCGCCGCGTGGCGCAGGCATATATCACTCAGTTGACGGATGCGCACGTGTTCAAGCGGCCCATCGTCACCCGCATTGAAAAAGACACCGGGTTCTATCCGGCGGAGGCCCATCACCAGAATTTTCTGGCAGAGCACCCGATGTATCCGTACATCGTCATCAACGATCTGCCGAAGATTGCGAATTTGAAACGCCTGTTTCCGTCACTGTATCGCGCTGCACCGGTGCTGGTGGCCGTGTCATCGTCTTAGTGCGGTCGAGCCGGAAAAAAATCAGGCCCGATGAGTCGGGCCTGCAGCGATTGCGGAATTTACCGCATCACCGGACTTGATCCCTTACTTACTGGCGAATCTGCACCGGTCGTCGGAGGACACCGCATGACGATCCGGTCGCTGATCCTCACGGCGCGGGAATTGTGCACTTCGCGGCCGTCTCGTAATGCCAGGTGCGTAGTCAGGTATTTAAGTCATTGAAACTGCTGGCACGCCCGGCGCGATTCGAACGCGCGACCTTTGGCTTCGGAGGCCAACAC
>JBDZVW010000430.1:0-2529 GCA_040255885.1 Betaproteobacteria bacterium | reverse complement strand
CCGCCCCGGTACGTTCGTCGGACCCGGTATCTGCAGAAAATGCCGGCCGCTGTGTATCATGGATATCCTCAAGGATTCGAAGCGTTGTTAAGTCTTGTCAGTAACCGAATTGAATCACATCGTTTTGTATGCAGGTTTCTGAGCGTCCCTATAATATATCGCAGTACATTGTTTTTAAAACAGTTGTATCGCGAGAGATTTTACATACATCGCGAATTTTTGTATTATGCATACATTCAGCATAGATCAACTTTGAGAAAAATGGAATCCCCCAAACTGGCGCTGATCGACCGGCCGTCGCTGCACGAAGAGCTGGTGAACCGTTTGCGCGATCTCATCGTTGAAGGCGAACTGCCGCCCGGAACACGGCTCAACGAGCGTGTGCTGTGCGAACGCTTCGGTGTGTCGCGCACGCCGCTGCGCGAAGCGGTCAAGGTGATGGCGTCCGAGGATCTGGTGGAACTGCTGCCCAATCGTGGCGCCGTGGTCACGGCGCTGACCGAGGCCGACGTGCGCTATCTGTTCGAGGTGATGGGTGCGCTCGAAGCGCTCGCCGGCGAACTCGCGTGCCGGCGTATCGACGATGCCGCGCTGGCTGAAATCCGTGCGTTGCATTACCAGATGCTGCTGTATCATACCCGCGGCGAACTGCCGGAATATTTCAAATGCAATCAGCAGATCCACGAAAAGATCGTGGCCGCTGCCGGCAATCCAGTGCTTGTCGCAACCTACCGCTCGCTGTCCGGCCGCATCCGTCGCGCGCGTTACATGGCGAATCTGTCACAGGAACGCTGGGATCACGCGGTGCGTGAGCATGAACAGATACTGGAGGCGCTGACCGCGCATGATGGCGCGCGCTTGCGCGACCTGCTGCAGCGTCATCTCGCGAACAAGTTCGAAGTGGTCAGAACGGCCATCGAGCCCGCTGCGCAGCAGGTTGTGGCGGAGGGATAAATGGCGGACCTGAACATCAACATCGTCTCCGATGTCGTCTGCCCGTGGTGCTACATCGGCAAGCGCCGGCTGGAGCGCGCGCTCGAGTTGCGCCGTGTGCAACAGCCGGACGCCGCGGTGCCGCAGGTGACGTGGCGTCCGTTCCAGTTGAACCCCGGTCTGCCGGCAGCCGGCGTCGCGCGTGAAGAATACCTCGCGCGCAAATTCGGCACTGCGCACGCGCAACAGATTTATGCGCGCGTCACCGCCGTCGGACGCGAAGTCGGCATACCGTTCGCGTTCGACCGGATCGTGCGTCAGCCCAACACGCTGGCCGCGCACAGCCTGATCCGGCTGGCGCGGACGCACGGCGTGCAGGACGTGGTGGTGGAGGCGCTGTTCCGTGCCTATTTCGTCGACGCGGCCGATCTCACCGATTCGGGACAACTGTGCGACATCGTCGTGGCCGCCGGGCTCGAGCGGAACGCTGCAGTGCACTGCCTGGCCGATGATGCGGCGTGCCGCGACGTTGCGGCTGAAGACAGCCAGGCCCGTGCCCGCGGTATCGAAGGCGTGCCATTTTTCATTTTCAATGGCAGTCACGCCGTGTCGGGGGCGCAGGATCCGCAGGTGCTGCTGGACGCGATGAACGCCGCCTCGGCTTCTGCCGCGGAGCCGCTGCACACATGACACCACCCGATTCCGGCGCCGCACCGGCGCCGGCGTTCACTGTCGATTTTCATCCGCGCCGCGGCGATCCGGCGCTGGCCGCGCGCTTGCGGCGCGAAATCCGGGGCGACGTGCTGTTCGACGCCTTCTCGCGCGGACGCTACGCGACCGACGCGTCGATCTACCAGATCGAACCGGTCGGCGTGGTGGTGCCGCGAACCGAAGAGGACGCGCGCACTGCGATCCGCATCGCGATCGAGGAAGGCGTGCCGGTGCTGCCGCGCGGCGCCGGCACCTCGCAGTGCGGACAGACCGTCGGCGCGGCGCTGGTGATCGACAACAGCAAGCATCTGAAGGAAGTCGTTGCGTTCGACGCCGACGCGCGCACCGTGTGCGTGCAGCCGGGCATCGTGCTCGATCAGCTTAACGCTTTTCTGAAGCCGCACGGCCTGTGGTATCCGGTCGACGTTTCGACCGCCGCGCAGGCGACGATCGGCGGCATGGCGGGCAACAACAGCTGCGGCTCGCGCTCGATTCATTACGGCAACATGGTGCACAACGTGCGCGCGATCGACGCGGTGCTGGCCGACGGCTCGCAGTACTGTTTCGGTGAAGTGGGCGGCGATGCCGAACCGGAAGGCCCATCCGGCTACGCCGATCTGGTGAAAAAAATCCGCGCGCTTGCCGCGCGCGAGGCGGAAGAAATCACGGCGCGCTATCCGGCGCTGCTGCGGCGCGTCGGCGGCTACAACCTCGACCTCGCGACCCAGCCGGCGTTCAACATGGCGCGGCTGCTGGTCGGCTCCGAAGGCACGCTTGCGTATTCGCAGCGCATTCATCTCAATCTGCAGCCGATTCCGCAGAACAAGACGCTGGGCGTGTGCCATTTCGATACCTTCCATCAGGCGATGGACTCGGCGCAGCATC
>JBDZVW010000429.1:0-2530 GCA_040255885.1 Betaproteobacteria bacterium | reverse complement strand
ATTTCCGGATGCGCGGCGTCGGCGCCGAGAGCGGGACGATAGTGCCAGCAGCGCTGGCATTTCTCGTGAGCGGTCGCTGTCACGGGGATGGCGACGTCGGGCAGCGCGGTCGCGATCGCATCCGCCGCGGTGCCGTGCGCAACCCGTGCCTGCGACGTGATGAACACGAAGCGCAGATCGTCGCCGAACGACTCCAGCCACGCGTAATTTTCGCCGTCGGCGTAAACGTCGACCTCGCCCGCAAGTGACGAGCCGATTGCGCCGGCGACGCGCAATTGTTCGAGCTGTTTCTGCACGTCGGCGCGCAATGCTCGCAATTTCTGCCAGCGCTCGCGCAGTGCGTGCGCGTCACGCGGCAGCGGTGCATCGAACCACGTTTGCTCGAATACGCTGCTGCCGGGACCGTTCAGCACTTCCCACGCTTCTTCGGCAGTGAACGACAGGATCGGCGCCAGCAGGCGCAGCAGGCTTTGCGCAATTGCGTACAGCGCGTTTTGCGCCGAGCGCCGCGCGCGTGAATCAGCCGGCGCGGTGTACAGCCGGTCCTTCAGAATGTCAAGATAGAAGCCGCCCAGATCCTCGGAGCAGAAAGTCTGCAGTTTCTGCGCGACCAGATGAAATTCGTAACGTCCGTAGTGCCCGAGAGAATCCGGCAACATCGTTCCCGGCGTGGACGGCACCAGCGTCTGCTGCAGATCGTGCATCATCACCCACGCGTAACGGTCGATTTCGAGCCAGTCGTCGATCGGCAGGCTGTTGGCCGCCGCATTGAAATCCGCCAGATTCGCGAGCAGAAAGCGCAGCGTGTTGCGGATGCGGCGGTACGATTCGACCACGCGCTTCAGGATTTCGTCCGAAATCGACAGCTCGCCAGAATAGTCGGTCGCCGCCACCCACAGCCGCAGGATGTCGGCACCCAGCGTATCGACCACTTTCTGTGGCGCGATCACATTGCCGCGCGATTTGCTCATCTTGCGGCCCTGGCCGTCGACCACGAAGCCGTGCGTGAGCAGCGCATCGTATGGCGCGCGCCCGTCGATCGCGCAGGCAGTGAGCAGCGACGACTGGAACCAGCCGCGGTGCTGGTCCGAGCCTTCGAGATAGAGATCGGCCGGAAAGCGCAGCCCGTCGCGCTGCCGCAGCACGGTCGCGTGCGTGGTGCCGGAATCGAACCACACGTCGAGCGTGTCGGCCACCTTGCGATAGGTTTTCGCATCATTGCCGAGGAGCTCCGCTTCGTCGAGACTGAACCACGACTCGATGCCGCCCTGCTCGACGCGGCGCGCCACCTGCTCCAGCAGTTCCGGCGTGCGCGGATGCAGCTCGCCGGTCTCGCGATGCACGAAGAACGCCATCGGCACGCCCCAGTTGCGCTGGCGCGACACGCACCAGTCGGGACGATGGCGGATCATGCCATCGAGCCGCGCGCGGCCCCACGCCGGATAGAACGCGGTGTCGTCGACCGCGGTCAGCGCGGTCTCGCGCAGCGTATTCGTTTCACCCGCCGCCGCACGTTCGAGACCGATGAACCACTGGCGCGTCGCGCGGAAGATGATCGGCGTCTTGTGGCGCCAGCAATGCGGATAGCTGTGGGTGATCTTTTCCTGTTCGAGCAGGTGTCCGTTGCGCCGCAGCGTGTCGATCACGACGTCGTTGGCTTTCCACACCAGCAGCCCGCCCACCAGCGGCACGCGGGCGAAGAAGCGGCCGTCGTCGCCGACCGGATTGTCCACCGGCAGGTTGTAGCGCAGCCCCACGACGTAGTCCTCGAGACCGTGCGCCGGCGCGGTGTGGACCAGCCCGGTGCCCGCCTCGAGCGTGACGTGATCGCCGAGGATCATCGGCACCGACTTGTCGTAGAACGGGTGGCGCAGTTTCAGATGTTCGAGCGCAGCGCCCTTCAGCGTCGCAATCGCCTTGCCGTTCAACCCGTAGCGTTCGAGACAGGCCGGTGCCAGTTCGTGTGCGAGGATCAGCAGCCCGCGTCCGGTCGCGTAAAGTCCGTATTCAAAATCGGGATGCGCGGTCACCGCCTCGTTCGCCGGCAGCGTCCACGGCGTCGTGGTCCAGATCACCGCGAACGCCGGCCCGGAGATCGCATCCAGGCCGGCGGCGCGCGCCAGCGCCGCCGTGTCCTCGACCTCGAACGCAACGTCGATCGCCGGCGACACGTGATCCTCGTACTCGACCTCGGCCTCCGCCAGCGCCGAGCCGCAGTCGATGCACCAGTGCACCGGCTTGCTGCCCTGGTACAGAAAACCACGCTGGTGGATGCGGCCGAGCGCGCGGATGATGCCCGCTTCCGTCGCGAAGTTCATCGTCAGATACGGGTTGTCCCAATCGCCGAGCACGCCCAAACGGATGAAGTCCTTTTTCTGGCGTTCCACCTGCTCGGCAGCGAACGCGCGGCACAGCTCCCGCGCGCGATTCGCCGGAATGTCCTTGCCATACAGCTTTTCGATCTGGTGCTCGATCGGCAGCCCGTGACAATCCCAACCCGGCACGTACGGCGCATCGAATCCCGACAACG
>JBDZVW010000428.1:0-2530 GCA_040255885.1 Betaproteobacteria bacterium | reverse complement strand
ACTGCGGCAAGCTGCGGCGTCGGCCACGCCGAGGGATCGACGCTGACGTCGTTGATTTTCATTTCAATGGATTCGCGGCGCGGGTGTCCTTGCGCACCAGCTGATATGGCCGAAACAGGTAGGCGAGCGCGCCGACCCCGCTCCAGATATGGACCATGCGGGTGAACGGGGACACCAGGAAAATGGTGAAGCCGAGCAGGATATGCAGCTTGTACACCCACGGAATCCCCTGCAGGAGCGCCGCACCGCCGCCCTGGAAGTAGACGACCGACTGCACGTAGGCGACGAGACGCTCGAACTCGGCGCCGGCCATGTGCTGCGCCGAGACCGGCACCGTGGCGAGGCCGAGCGCCAGCTGCAGCCACAGCATGATCACGATCGCAATGTCCCACTTGCGGCTGTTGGCGCGGATGCGGCGGTCGGACAGGCGGCGGTGGATCAGGACGGTGATGCCGATGATGGCGATCACGCCGGCCAGACCGCCGATCACCATCGCCAGCAGCATGTGCTGGGTGGGGCTCATCAGCCACAGCACCAGCGCTTCGGGCATCAGGAAGCCGACGAAGTGGCCGAGAATCACCACGATCACGCCATAGTGGAACAGATTCGATCCCAGTCGCAGCTGGCGCATGCGCAACGTCTGCGACGAATCGCTCTTCCACGAGTATGGTTCGCGGTCGAACCGGATCAGGCTGCCGAGCAGCAGCACCGCGAGGCAGATGTAGGGATAGATGTCGAACAGGAAGTAGTCGAGGGTCGTCGGCGCAGTCATCGTGATGTCTCCGGGTGCATCGGACGTGTCATGCGGTGCGATGTTTGGGTGCGGGCGGCGCAAAGGCCGGCTTCTCTTCCCAGTCGCGGTCGAGGTCTTCTGCTGGCGGCGCCGGCGCGTGTGCATCAAGTCCCTTTTCGCCGCCGATTGCCAGCAGCGCCGCCATCACCGCCGCATAGCGGCTGTGTTTCGTCAACAGGGTGTTGCCGAGCTGGCGCACGACGTGCGCGATTTCGCCGATGGTGTCGCGGACTTCCGCGACGTCGCGGCAGCTCAGGTATTCCAGCAGCAGCGGCAGATGATCCGGCAGTTCATCGGATACCGGCTCCATGCCGGCGTCGAGGTAACGCTGGCGCAATTCCAGCATCGCCGGGCCGCGCTCGCGGCCATCGCCGTGGACATGCTCGAACAGGTTGAGCGAGGTACGCCGGCCGCGATCGAACAGGTCGACATAGCGCCCCTCGGCTTCGAGCTCCTCGCTGCCGGCAATCTCGTCCGCCAGTGCAACCAGATCCGCCCGCTGCCGCGCGTCGATGGCGCGAGTGCCACGGATCACGTCGACGATTTCAGGCAGTGCCGTCCGCAGCTCCGCGTCGGGGTAGGCGAGCAGGGCGGAGAGTGCGCGCAGCAGCAAGTCGGGATTGCGTGACATGGGATCAGATGCGTCGCGAAGTGTTCAGCCGGCGTCGTCCAGCTTGCGGATCGGAATCATCTTGCGGCGCCCCATCTTGCCGCCAAACAGACCGGCCTTGGCATCGATGCCGTCGCAGCCATTGCCGAAGGTAAAACCGCAGCCGCCGCGGATCTTGTAGGCATCGTGGGCGTGCTCGCGGTGTGCCGTGGGAATCACGAAGCGGTCTTCGTAATTCGCGATCGCAAGGTAACGGTGCATGGCATTCGCGGTAGCCTCGTCGAGGCCGACACTGGAGAGCAGCGCCGGATCCTGCGGCTCGCCCAGCTGTCTGGCACGAAACCACGCGCGCATCGCCATCATTCGTTCCAGCGCGTTCACGATCGGGGGCTCGTTGCCGGCAGTCAGAAGATTCGCAAGATAGCGCACCGGGATGCGCAGCGAGCCGACGTCCGGCAGGCCGTTGGTGTTGCTTTCAATGGCACCGGCATTGGCGTGCGCGGTGATCGGCGACAGCGGCGGCACGTACCACACCATCGGCAGCGTGCGGTATTCGGGGTGCAGCGGAAACGCGATCTTCCACTCCACCGCCATCTTGTACGCCGGCGAATTTTGCGCAGCCTCGATCCATTCTTCGGCGATGCCGTCGTCGAGCGCCTGGCGCTGGATCTCCGGATCGAACGGGTCGAGAAATACGTCGAGCTGTGCCTGGTAGAGGTCGTGCGGGTTCTCGGTGGATGCTGCCTGTTCGATGCGATCGGCATCGTACAGCAGCACACCGAGATAGCGGATGCGGCCGACGCAGGTTTCGGAGCACACGGTCGGCATGCCGGCCTCGATGCGCGGATAGCAGAACGTGCATTTTTCCGCCTTGCCGCTGACCCAGTTGTAGTAGATCTTCTTGTACGGACAGCCCGACACGCACATGCGCCAGCCGCGGCACTTGTCCTGATCGATCAGGACGATGCCGTCTTCCTCGCGCTTGTAGATCGCCCCCGACGGACACACCGCGACGCAGGCCGGGTTGAGGCAGTGCTCGCACAGCCGCGGCAGGTACATCATGAAGGTGTTTTCGAACTGGCCGTAGATGTCCTTCTGCACGGCCTCGAAGTTGTAATCCTTGCTGC
>JBDZVW010000427.1:0-2547 GCA_040255885.1 Betaproteobacteria bacterium | reverse complement strand
GCCGCGTTCTGGCCCAAGCCGGTGATCGTGCGCCTGTCGGATTTCAAGTCGAACGAATATTCGAGCCTGATCGGCGGCAGTCGCTACGAGCCGCACGAGGAAAATCCGATGCTCGGTTTTCGCGGCGCGTCGCGCTACATCGCGCAGTCGTTTCGCGACTGCTTCGAGCTGGAATGCCGGGCGCTGAAACGCGTGCGCGACGACATCGGGCTCACCAACGTCGAGATCATGGTACCGTTCATCCGCACGCTGCAGGAGGCGCAGCAGACGCTCGAGCTGCTGGCGCAGAACGGCCTGCGGCGCGGCGAGAACGGCCTGCGTGTGATCATGATGTGCGAGATTCCGTCGAACGCGGTGCTGGCCGACCAGTTCCTGGAGCACTTCGACGGCTTCTCGATCGGCTCCAACGACATGACGCAGATGACGCTCGCACTGGACCGCGATTCCGGCATCATCGCCGACGGCTTCGATGAGCGCGATCCCGCGGTCAAGCACATGCTGCATCTGGCGATCCAGGCCTGCCGCAAGGCCGGCAAATACGTTGGCATCTGCGGCCAGGGACCGTCCGACCATCCGGATCTCGCGAAGTGGCTGATGGAGGAGGGGATAGAAAGCCTGTCGCTCAACCCCGACACCGTGATCGAGACCTGGCTTTATCTGGCGCAGCAGGCGAAAGCCGGCGCGCCGGCATCGCCGGCCGCAACGCCGCGATGAAAGCGTGTACTGTGCGTTCTTACCGGTTTCGCCGAAAACCGGTTTGGGCTAAAATAAATTTTAATGTGGCGTTGTTGAATTTCCGATGACCAAATATATCTTTGTCACAGGTGGTGTGGTCTCCTCTCTGGGCAAAGGTATCGCCGCCGCTTCTCTCGCCGCCATTCTCGAATCGCGCGGCATCCGCATCTCGATGCTGAAGCTGGATCCGTACATCAACGTCGATCCCGGCACGATGAGCCCGTTCCAGCATGGCGAGGTGTTCGTCACCGAGGACGGCGCCGAGACCGATCTCGATCTCGGGCACTACGAGCGCTTCCTGCACGCAAAGATGTCCCGGCGCAACAATTTCACCACCGGGCAGATCTACGAGAGCGTGATCAAGAAGGAACGCCGCGGCGACTATCTCGGCGGCACGGTGCAGGTCATCCCGCACATCACCGACGAAATCAAGCATTTCATCAAGGTCGGCGCGGGCGATGCCGAAGTGGTGGTGGTCGAGATCGGCGGCACGGTAGGCGATATCGAGTCGTTGCCGTTCCTCGAAGCGATCCGCCAGATGGGCGTCGAGCTCGGGCGCAACAACACCTGCTACATCCACCTCACGCTGGTGCCGTACATCAAGTCGGCGGGCGAGATCAAGACCAAGCCGACCCAGCATTCGGTGAAGGAATTGCGCGAAATCGGGATTCAGCCGGACGTGTTGCTGTGCCGCGCCGATCGGCCGCTGCCGGAGGATGAACGGCGCAAGATCGCGCTGTTCACCAATGTTCCGGTGGACGCGGTGATCACGGCGGTCGACGTCGACATCATTTACAAGATTCCGGGCAAGCTGCATCTGCAGGGCCTCGACGAAATCGTCTGCCGCAAGCTGGAGCTGTCGCCGCGGCCGGCCGATCTCGCGCCGTGGGACACGCTGGTCGCCGCGCTCGAAAATCCGCGCCACGCGGTCAGGATCGCGCTGGTCGGCAAATACGTCGACCTGACCGAGTCCTACAAGTCGCTGTCCGAAGCGCTGATTCATGCCGGCATTCACACCGGCGCGAAGATCAACATTCAGTATGTGGATTCCGAAAGCATCGAGCGTGACGGCATCGGTTGTCTGCAAGGCATGGATGCAATCCTGGTGCCGGGCGGTTTCGGCAAGCGCGGCGTCGAAGGCAAGATCAAGGCGATCCGTTTCGCGCGTGAAAACGGCATCCCGTACCTCGGCATCTGTCTCGGGCTGCAGCTGGCGGTGATCGAGTTCGCGCGCGACGTCGCCGGGCTCGAGGGCGCCCACAGCACCGAATTCCAGCCCGATACGCCGCATCCGGTGATCGCGCTGATCACCGAATGGCAGGACCGGGACGGCAGCGTCGAGCACCGCGGCACGCATTCCGACCTCGGCGGCACGATGCGGCTGGGCGGCCAGGAATGCGTACTGGCCGAAGGCAGCAAGGCGCGCGCCATCTACGTCAAGGAACGGATCGTCGAGCGCCACCGTCACCGTTATGAAGTCAACAACCATTTCCTGCCGCAGCTCGAGCGCGTGGGCCTGCGCGTCAGCGGCGTGTCGGCGCAGGACAATCTGTGCGAAATGATCGAGCTGCGCGACCATCCGTGGTTCGTTGCCTGCCAGTTCCATCCCGAATTCACATCCAGCCCGCGCTACGGCCATCCGCTGTTCAAGGCGTTCATCGGCGCCGCACTCAAAAATGTGGTCGACCGCGGCGAGACCGCCGCGACGCCGCCGGTAAAACTCGAAAATATTGCCTGAGCTGCAGATGAAGCCGCTGTCACCGCAACCGATATGCTGCGGCCGGGGTGCCTTTGGCGTACGCATTGAGAACG
>JBDZVW010000426.1:0-2551 GCA_040255885.1 Betaproteobacteria bacterium | reverse complement strand
TCGCTCCCTGCGACCGCAAAAGGAGGAGCAGGCACCCGCGAAGTGGGTGCGACCCTGAAGCGGGATGCAGCGCCTCGCAGAGCGGTCGCTGCGCCTCTACGCTGGCTGATCCCCTGCGGGGCCCCCCGGCCGACGCTTCGAGGCGCTCCCCTTAAAAACAGGAAGGGAGATGCGTCGCGCCGGACGCCTTCGCGGGTACCTGCTCCGCGACTCATGCGTCCTCCTTGATCACCGCCGCGCCGGGCGGGGGGAGCACGATGTTGTTCATCGGGGCATCGTGCGGCACGTCGTAAATACGCAGCGCGCCGGTCATCACCTGCTCGAATACCGGGGCCGCCACCAGGCCGCCGTAGTAGAGGCCCTTCGGCTCGTCGATCATCACCGCGATGATCAGCCGCGGGTTGGACGCCGGCGCGAATCCGACGAACGATGCGACGTAGCGATTCGGCGCATAGCGTCCGTCGACCACCTTGTGCGCGGTGCCGGTCTTGCCGGCCACCTGATAACCGACGACCTGCGCGCGTGGCGCAGTGCCTTCCGGCCCCACCACCATCTGCAGCATGCGGCGCACTTCGTGCGCGACCTTGGGCGAAATGACCGGCACGCCGGCCTCCGGCGTATCGTGCTTGACCAGCGTGACCGGCTTGATGCGTCCGTCGGTCGCAAAAATCATGTAGGCGCGCGCCAGTTGCAGCAAGCTCACCGTAATGCCGTTGCCGAACGACATCGTTGCCTGCCCGATCGGACGCCAGGTGCGATACGGCCGCACCTTGCCGGCGGCTTCGCCGGGAAAGCTCAAATGCGGCGGCATCCCGAAACCCACCGCATGGAACATGTCCCACATCTGCTTCGGCTTCATCTGCAGCGCGATCTTCGACGCGCCGACGTTCGACGATTTCTGGATCACCTGCGCCACCGTGAGCACGTTCTCGCGCTCGGCGTCATGAATGGTGTGTCCGCCGATCGTCAGTGTGCCGGGCGCTGTCTGGATTCGCGTGTCCGGCGTGACGATGCCGGCCTGCAGTGCGGCCGCGATCGTGAACGGCTTCAGCGTCGAACCCGGCTCGTATTCATCGGTGATCGAACGGTTGCGGGCAAGCCCGGGATCGAGCTCGTTGCGATTGTTGGGGTTGTATGACGGCACGCTTGCCATCGCCAGCACTTCACCGGTGTGCACGTCGAGCACGACGATGCTGCCATCTTTCGCATGATGCGCGGTGACAGCGGCCTTCAGCTGGCGAAACGCGAGATACTGGATGCGGCTGTCGAGCGACAGCGTCAGGGTATGTCCTTCGCGCGGCGCGCGGATGCTTTCGACGTCCTCGATGATATGACCGAGCCGGTCCTTGATCACACGCCGGCTGCCGGGCTGGCCGGCAAGCCATTTCTGATAGGCGAGTTCGAGTCCTTCCTGGCCGTTGTCATCGACGCCCGTCAGACCGACGACCTGTGCGGTCACCGCACCTTCAGGATAGTAGCGGCGATACTCGCGCTGCAGAAAAATGCCGGGAATGCCGAGATTTTCCGCGCGCCGTGCCTGCTCCGGCGGCATCTGCCGCTTGAGATAGACAAATTCGCGATGCGTATCGCTCAGCCGCCGCGTGATCGCCGCCGTGCTCATGCCGAGGCTCTGCGCCAGCTGCTTCAGCTTGCCGTCGTCCATTCGCACGTCGGGCGGGCTGGCCCACACCGATTCCACCGGCGTGCTGATCGCGAGCGGCTCGCCGTTGCGATCGGTGATCACGCCGCGTGTGGCCGGAATCTGGATCACGCGCGAATAGCGCGACTGGCCTTCCTGTTTCAGAAAGTCGTTGCGCCAGCCCTGCAGATAGACCGCCCGCCCGATCAGCACGCCGAAACAGATCAGCAACAATGCCAACGACAGCCGCGAGCGCCACAGCGGCAGCCGCACGATCGCGCGCGGGCGCACGATGGCGTTCACCGCATCCCTCCGCCGGCGTGCAGCGGCACCGCCTGAATCCGCGTCGGCGGCGGAACGATCATGTGCAATTCCGTGGTCGCGATGTTCTCGATGCGGCTGCGCGTCGCCCACGCGCTTTGTTCGAGCTGCAACTGGCCCCACTCGACGTCGATCTTGTGCGCGATCTCCTGCTGCTGCTGCAGTTCGCTGTAAAGCCGGCGCGCCTTGTGCTGCGACGTGACGAGCGCGAGTGCGCATGCCACCACGATTGCCAGCAGGAGCAGGTTGAGCCGTGTCACGGTACCGCCGCTCCGGTACGCTCGGCGATACGCAGCACGGCGCTGCGGGCACGGGGATTGACGGCCACTTCGGCCGCGGTGGGCCGCTGCGGTTTGCCGATCAGCCGCAGCCGCGGCCGTGGCAGATCGCGCGCGCGCACCGGCAGGCCGCGCGGCAGCGGATCGACACGCGAATGGTCACGCATGAAACGCTTGACGATGCGATCTTCGAGCGAGTGAAAACTCACCACCGCCAGCCTGCCGCCGGCGCACAGCAGCTCGGGGCATTGCCCGAGCGCTAGCGACAACTCCTCAAGCTCCTGATTGATGTGAATCCGTACAGCCTGAAACG
>JBDZVW010000425.1:0-2564 GCA_040255885.1 Betaproteobacteria bacterium | reverse complement strand
CGGGCCTGATCGACGCGCACTCGCACATCTTCCTGCACCCGTACAACGAAACGCTGTGGAACGACCAGGTGCTGAAGGAGCCGCTGGCATATCGGACCATCGAGGCAGTGCAGCACGTGCGCGATACCCTGATGGCCGGATTCACCGCGCTGCGCGACCTCGGCACCGAAGGGGCGGGCTATGCGGACGTGCAGGTGCAGAAGGCGATCAATGACGGCCTGATCCCCGGTCCGCACCTGTTCGTAGCGACGCGCGCCACCATTGCCAGGGATTGCTACGGCCCGGGCCCCATGGGCTTTCGCACCGACATGACGATCCCGCAGGGCGGGATTCCCGTCGCGGGGGTGCCGGAAATGATCGCGGCGGTGCGCGACCAGGCCGGCCACGGCGCGGACTGGATCAAAATCTACGCGGACTACCACTGCGGCAAGTCGCACGGCTCGGTGCCGACCTTCACCCAACAAGAATTGAACGCGGGGGTGGAAGCCGCGCACTCGCTGGGCCTGCCGGTGTCGGTGCATTCGTCGACGGCCGAAGGCATGCGGCGTTCGATCCTGGCGGGCGTGGACACCATCGAGCACGGCTTCGGCGGCACGCGCGAGGTGTTCGAAATGATGGCGAAGCACGACATCGCCTACCTGCCGACGCTGGAGGCGGTGGTTGCGTATTCGCAGTATTTCCAGGGCTGGAAGCCGGGCGATCCGCCGACGGACGAGATGATCCAGTCCCAGCATGCGTTCAAGCTGGCGATGCAGGCCGGCGTCACCATCGGCTGCGGCAGCGACGTCGGCGTGTTCACGCACGGCACCAACTACAAGGAACTCGAATGGATGGTGAAGGACGGCATGCGCCCCGCGCAGGCCTTGCTCGCCGCCACCGCGGTCGATGCGAAGATCCTGCGCCAGCAGGACACGTTCGGCCAACTGAAGCCGGGGCTGGATGCCGACATCATCGCGGTACAGGGCGATCCCACGAAAGACATCGCCGCGATCGAACACGTGCCGTTCGTGATGAAGGGCGGAGTGATCTACAAGCAGCCGCGTCGCGTACAGTAGGTTGTAGTGCGGTTCTCGGACCCGGCGCGGCGCTTTTAGTGCATGGACCTATTGCGGGATCAGTTGCTCACTTGCGATTGCTTAGGCGGCCGGCTGGATGAAGGTTTAGGAAATTTCGGGAGGTGATAAGAAAAGTTATGAAATTTCCCTATCCAGTCATTCAGTACGCGCTCGATTTAAAAGGTAATTTGTTTGATAGTCTGAATGAAGCGCTAGATAAGATAGATAAAGCCGATGGAGGTGATTTGCGGTCATACAAATTCGCAGTGTTGCACTTCACGCATTTTCTAGAACTTCTTTTGAAGTTTAGAATTTATAAGATCAACCGAATATTGATTTTCAAAGGATCGTTTTCAGACAAATTACAGAGGGATAGAACTATTACACTCATGGAGTCAAAAAATTTCTTGCTTAACTGCGAGTTATTGAACCAGAACTTTGCAAGTGATATAGAAATTATAGCCGCTTTGAGGAACAAAATTGAACATTACGATCTTGAGATAAATACTCATAAAATACGTTTACTTATCGCCAGATTGGCGCGGGAGTCGATGGAATTTTACAAATCTTTTAATGAGGAAATCTTCGAGGAAATGCTCGATTCCCAAGCGAGAGGCGTTTTACAGCAGCTTTCCGATGAAATGAGTATCAAAATATTGGAAGCAGAAAGAAAGGCAAGAGAGGTCAGTGCTCATAGCCCACCGAGCAGCTGCGCCGCGTGTGGAATGCAAACAGCAAGCATGCTCGAGAGCGGTCGTCTTTGCCATTTGTGCGGACATTTCGATAAGCGGTTCCAGTGCTTTTTCTGCGGTAAAAATTGGTTTCGATCGAATTCGCTTCCTTTGGGGCGGAATACGGATGGTGCTGAGCAGTTTGCATGTGAGGAATGTGCGATCGGTATAACTTGTGGCGATCAGAGGATGATTGCAGCATATTACGCTCTTCCGGAACGCTATGATGTGTACGTCGGTAGTCGGAAATTGTAATTTGAGTGGCAGAGATTGGGGGAGGAGAGGCGTCAAGGATGGTTTTAACGACATTGCCAACGAGGCTGGTTTCTCGCGCTTTCTACCGGGCCATATAATAGTGGGCGCTGGCTTGACACCTGCATCTCTGCCGGTGAGTCGGCACCATGAATGCAACGCTGCAGCCCGGCACGCCGCCGTCGTCGGCATCGAAGTGAACGGCAAGCCTGGGGTCGGGGTCAACGTCGTTGTGGCGCGACGTCCGTGAAGGCCGGAGATTCCGCCACCGGATCGGCCGACGTCGGCGCGGACGATCCCGCGAAGGGGCAGGGCCGCTTCAAGAAGCAGCTGAGCCTCGTCGACCTCACCTTCATCGGGCTCGGGGCGGTGTTCGGTTCCGGCTGGCTGTTCTCGGCCAGCTACGTCGCCGACATCGCCGGACCCGCGGGCATCGTGTCCTGGCTGATCGGCGGCGCCGCGGTGCTGCTGCTGGGCCTGGTGTATTGCGAACTCGGTGCCGCATTGCCGCACTCGGGTGGCGTGG
>JBDZVW010000424.1:0-2566 GCA_040255885.1 Betaproteobacteria bacterium | reverse complement strand
GGCATGCATCCGTATCTCCATCCACCAAGACGGAGATACTTTACCACATAACGTAAATGATTAAATCAAAAATGCTCTAGCTCTTGAAGTTCACCGCGTCAGCCACGACTTCGCGCGCACGGTCAACGCCGCGTACGGGAAGATCCACATCAGTCCGAAGAACGCGAAGTAGGCGTAGAGCACGCCGAAGATGAAGTCCCACGAGCGTTCGCTGCGCAGATAGTAGAGCATGTAGAAGGTCGACGCGATGCCGATCGCGATCATCATGCGCAGCATCGCCGCCGGCTCGACGACGATGAACGCGGTCCACAGAGCGAGCGACACGTAAGTGACCGGGAAGCGCAGCGCGTTCATCGCCGTTTCGACGAACGCAATCAGCCGCGACCATAAAGGCCGCTTCCATACGATTTTGCTCAGAAACCTGATTTCCTCGCGAATGTAGCTGCGGTCCCAGCGCAGATACATCTTGCACAGTTTGGTGTAGGTTTCGGGCGCCAGCGTATGCACCACCGCGCTGCGCTGATAAACGCTGTCGTAGCCGAGCTGCAGGATGAAGTTGGTGAGCGCGCGATCCTCGCCATAGGTGCAGTCAACGCCCATGAAAGTCTGGTGCTCCCATTGCTCCAGCACCTGGCGCACCGCCGACATGCGATAGCCGGCGAGCGCGCCGGGGCAGCAGTACACCGTGCCATAGGTCGATTGCGCGCTGCGCAGAAAGTCGAACGCGAGAATGAAGCGCACGTGCAGCATGCGCGGCAACAGGCCCTTGCGGCGGTTGAACACCGCTACCTTGCCGGCGACCGCGCCGACCTTCGCGTTGCGGAACGCGCCCGCCATCGCCAGCAGCGTGCCGCGCTCGATCACGCTGTCGGAGTCGATCGTCACCACCACGTCACCGGTCGCCTGGCGGAAACCTTCGGCCAGCGCGGCACGCTTGCCGCGGTTGTGCACGAAACGGATCGGCGTGACGAGCTGCGGCTGGCGCGCGACCGCGCGCTCGATCCAGTCCCAGGTGTCGTCGCGGCTGCCGTCGTCGACGACGATGATCTGCAGCCGGTCGCGCGGATAGTCGGCGGCCGCCACCGAATCGATCGATTTCTCCACCATCCTGCCTTCATTGTAGGCGGGAATGATGACGGTGAGCCGCGGCGCATCGTCCGCGGTGGCCGCTGCGAATGAGCGGTATCGCAGCCACATCACCGTGCGCAGCGTGAGCAGGAATATGCCCATCAGTATCCACAGCACGGTCGGGCGGAACATGAGGTCGAACCAGTCGTCGTGATACGCGAGTCTGAGCAGCGGATCGAAGATTGCCGTCGACAGCGCGGCGTACGCGAGCGTCAGGATGCCGCCGAAGATGGTGATGATGAGCAGCTTGTCCCACCCGTCCGACTTCGGCGTGGCAGACGCGGCGACTACGAAAGGCGAGCGGCGAACGATGTCATTCATGATGTCGTCATTCAGGTGATCAACGGAAAACCCACGCGAATTCTATATGAACCGCGGCAATTTCAAAGGAACGTTACAAGCGGTTACAGATTGGATGATTCCGCGTCGCTGTTTGGAGACAGCGGTCAGGCGTGGTACTTGTCATAGACGACGTTCTGGGCGTGCAGTGCATCGATTTCCGGCTGCGGCAATCCGAGACGAGTCAGCATCTCGTCAGTATGCTGGCCGAGCCACGGCGCCGGCGTGCGGATCGCGGCCAGCTCGCCGCTCGACTTGACCGGCAGGCCGAGCATCTTGATGCGACCCATTTTCGGATGGTCGATTTCGACCACCATGTTGCGCGCCCGGATGTGCGGATCGGCGAGCGCCTGATCATAGGTATAGACCGGTCCGCCCGGCACGCCGGCGGCGTCGAGCTTTTCCACCCAGTACGCGGTGGGCCGCGTTTTCAGCACCGCTTCGATCAATCGTTCCAGCTCGTCGATCGCGTGCAGCCGATTCTGCAGTCCCTTGAAGCGCGGATCGTCGAGCCACTCCGGCTTGCCGACGACATTCAGGCAGAACGCAGTCCACAACTTTTCGTTGTTGGCGCCGACGGTGACGTAACCGTCCTGCGTCTGGTACGCCTGGTACGGCGTGGACCGGCGGTGGCGGGTGCCGGTGGCGAGCGGCAGCTCACCCGCGCCGAACCAGGCGCCGGCTTCCCAGAACGTCCACGCCAGCCCGGCTTCGACCAGCGAGGTCTCGACGTATTGGCCTTCGCCGGTCTTCAGGCGCTTGATGTAGGCGCCGAGGATCGCCGACAGCGCGGTGGCGCCGGCGCACAGATCGTTCATCGCGATGCCGACCTTGGCCGGCCGGCCGCCGGGTTCGCCGGTCATGCGCATGATGCCGGTGACGCCCTGCGCGATGATGTCGAAGCCGCCTTTCTTGCCGTACGGACCGGTCTGCCCGAAGCCGGAAATCGAGCAATAGACGACGGCCGGATTGAATGCCTTCACCGCGGCGTAATCGACGCCGAGCCGTGTCTTCACGTCGGGCCGGAAATTTTCGACGATGACGTCGGCCTGTGCCGCGAGCTTCATGAAAATGTCCTTGCCGCGCGGATCCTTGAGAT
>JBDZVW010000423.1:0-2576 GCA_040255885.1 Betaproteobacteria bacterium | reverse complement strand
GCCGGGCGTTGCCGTGCTGTAGATCGTCAGCGCCGTCGCGCTGCGTTCCGGCTGCGCCGATGCCGGGAAAGCGGCAAACGCCGCGACGAAAAACAGCGCCGACCGTGCGCCCCGGCTGCCGGGAATCGTCTTCATGGAACCCTCCTCCGAAAAGTCCGCCAAGATCATACCATTGCCATTTCTTATTGACGCATAAGTACCCGCTCGCCGGGCTGCGTCCGGCCGTCCCCGGTGTTTTCGCGAGCCCGTTGTCGCCGGCGCTGCGGTTTTGTTATGTGTCGATAAAAAGACGTGAATCACCGGCTGTTGCGGCGATGCTAGGATGCAATCGTTTTCCATCAGTCGAGCGCTGTGCCGATGGCATCGAATGCACCTACGCCGGATCGTATCGAGGTCAAGAACACGACCTGCTACATGTGCGCGTGCCGCTGCGGTATCCGCGTGACGCTGCGCAATGGCGAAGTGCGCTACATCGAAGGTAATCCCGATCATCCACTCAATCAGGGCGTGATCTGCGCCAAGGGTTCGTCCGGCATCATGAAACAGTACTCGCCGGCGCGGCTGACGCGGCCGCTCAGGCGCAAGGCGGGCGCCGAGCGCGGTGCCGGTGAGTTCAAGACGATCTCGTGGGACGAGGCGTTCGCGATGATGGAAGAGCGGCTCGGCGGCATCCGCGCCACCGATCCGCGGAAGTTTGCGTTGTTCACCGGCCGTGATCAGATGCAGGCGCTGACCGGGCTGTTCGCGCGCCAGTACGGGACGCCGAACTATGCCGCGCACGGCGGCTTCTGCTCGGTCAACATGGCCGCCGGCATGATCTACACCATCGGCGGTTCATTCTGGGAATTCGGCGGTCCCGATCTCGATCGCGCGAAACTGTTCGTGATGATCGGCACTGCGGAAGACCATCATTCGAATCCGCTGAAGATCGCGATTTCGAAATTCAAGCGTGGCGGCGGCCGCTTCATTTCGATCAACCCGGTGCGCACCGGCTATTCGGCGATCGCCGACGAATGGGTGCCGATCCGGCCCGGTACCGACGGCGCGCTGCTGCTCGCGCTGTGCCGCGAAATCATTCAGCAGGGACTCTACGACCGCGAATTTCTGGCGCGCTATACGAACGCCGGCTACCTGGTGAATCTCGATCCTGCCGCCGATGATTTCGGCCTGCTGCTGCGCGATCCGGATCGTGACGAACGCTATCCGCACAATCCGCAGAACCACCTGTGGTGGGATCGCCTCGGCAACCGTCCGGTCGGCGATCATGCGCCCGGCGCCGATCCCTTCCTGTTCGGTGAATTCACGATGCCGGACGGCATGCCGGTAAAGCCGGCGTTCCAGCTGCTGCGCGAGCGGGTGAAGGATTACACGCCGGAATGGGCGGAAGAGGTTACCGGCATCCCGGCGGCGACGATCCGGCGCCTGGCGCACGAAATGGGCGTCACCGCGCGCGACCAGAAGATCGAGCTTCCGATCGCGTGGACCGACAGCTGGGGCAACGAGCATCAATCGGTGACCGGCAACCCGGTCGCGTTTCACGCGATGCGCGGCCTGGCCGCACATTCCAACGGCTTCCACACGATCCGTGCATTGGCGATCCTGATGTCGCTGCTCGGCACCATCGACCGGCCCGGCGGCTTCCGTCACAAGGCGCCGTTCCCGCGCGCGATCCCGCCGCTGGCGAAAGCGCCCACCGGGCCGGACGCGGTGAAGCCGAACACGCCGCTCGGCGGCATGCCACTGGGCTGGCCGGCCGGCCCCGAGGATCTGTTCCTCGACGAGGACGGCGGGCCGGTGCGCATCGACAAGGCGTTCTCGTGGGAGTATCCGCTGGCGGTGCACGGACTGATGCACAACGTCATCACCAACGCCTGGCGCGGCGATCCGTATCCGATCGACACGCTGATGATCTTCATGGCGAACATGGCGTGGAACTCGACGATGAACACCGCCGAAGTGCGGCGCATGCTGAACGACCGCGATGAAAACGGCGACTACCGGATTCCGTTCCTGATTGTCAGCGACACCTTCCAGTCCGAGATGACCGCATTCGCCGACCTGGTGCTGCCGGACACGACCTACCTCGAGCGCCACGATGTGATGTCGATGCTCGATCGGCCGATTTCCGAATTCGACGGTCCGGTCGATGCGGTGCGGGTGCCGGTGGTGCCGCCGAAAGGCGAATGCAAGCCGTTCCAGGAAGTGCTGATCGAGCTCGCGAGCCGGCTGAAGTTTCCGGCGTTCGTCAACGCCGACGGTTCGCGCAAATTCCGCGACTATCCGGATTTCATCGTCAACTATGAAACCGAGCCCGGCTCCGGCATCGGCTTCCTCGCCGGCTGGCGCGGCAAGGGCGGCGAGAAATTCATGAAGGGCGAGCCGAATCCGCGGCAGTGGGAACTCTACGCCGGCAACAACTGCGTGTTTCATCACCGGCTGCCGCCGTCGTATCAGTACATGCGCAACTGGAACAAGGGCTATCACGAATGGGCGCAGCGCGTGCGCATCCGCCGCCACGCCGATCCGATCGTGATCGAGCTCTATTCCGAAGTGCTGCAGAAATTCCGCCTCGCCGC
>JBDZVW010000088.1:0-9704 GCA_040255885.1 Betaproteobacteria bacterium | reverse complement strand
AAGCGACGTCAATCGCCGCATCCGCATCAAGAGCGTGCCGCAGCCGGTGCTGTCAAGACTGCGCTGGCCGGGACGACCGACGCTGCCGCAGGGCAATCCGGCATGGACCTACATGGTCGAGCACACCCACGGCACCTTCGCGGTATTCGTCGGCCACGTGGAGAACGGCACCGCCGGTGACGGCGCGCACCGCAACCATGCATTCGAAGTCTGGACCAATGGCGCGGAGCAGCCGCGCGGCCTCGGCGCACTGGCGAAAACGCTGTCGATGGACATGCGCGCCGACGACGCCGAATGGCTGCGGCTCAAGCTCGACACGCTGGCAAAGACCGCGTCGGACGACGCCTTCGACATGCCGTTTCCGCCGCATGGCGAGAAGAAGCGCATGCCCAGCGTCGTCGCGGCGTTCGCGCAGGTGGTGCGCTACCGCGTCGAGCAGCTCGGCGGATTGCCGGAGAACGCGCCGGCACCGGTGCTCGACACGATGTTCAGCCTGAAGGAGCCGAAGACCGGTGCCGACGGCACGATGTCGTGGACCGTCGACGTGCTGAATCCGCGCACCGGTGATGATTTCGTACTCGGGCTGAAGGAAATCACGCTGCCGTCGCAGGAAGACGGCGCCACGGTCGGCGTCACGCGTCCGTATTCGATGTGGCTGTCGGGCGAATACCCGCGCGCGCTGGACGGACTGTGCAAGATCCTGTCGCTCGATATGCGGGTGGTCGATCCGGCATGGATCGGCATGAAGCTGCGCAAGCTGCTCGACTTTCCGGAACCGCTCGGCGACTTTCTGGCATTCGTGCCGGGCGAGCGCCGCCAGCAAAGCTGGCCGTCGACCGTCTCCTACGTCGCGCGGCTGATCATCCACCGTTACGCGATGCTCGGCATTCTCGATGAAAACGGCATGCCGCTGACGCAGATGGGCATCCTTGAGACGCCGGCGGTGGCGACGCCGCGCCCGATGAAAGGCGCACGCTGTCCGGAATGCGGCAACAATGCAATGATCCGCAAGGACGGCTGCGACTTCTGCGTCGCCTGCGGCTACGTCGGCACCTGCGGTTAGCCGGCACGCCGTACTTTCCGCTCTGCCCGAACCGGGTGCAAAAACATCCGGCCGACCGCCGCTGATCCGCTGCAACTTCATCTGCGAGCGTAGTGTCGCTCCGCATTTCGCAGGCTGACCGACTTCCGGCCCTGCTTTCGCGGCGGATTCCGCATGCCACACGGCGCAACGATTGCGGGCGCCTGTTACACTTCCGTTTCTCCGTCTATTGAATGAATGTCATGGCTCAATACGTTTTCACGATGAATCGCGTCGGCAAGATCGTTCCGCCCCGGCGCCAGATACTGAAGGATATTTCGCTGAGTTTCTTTCCGGGCGCCAAGATCGGCGTGCTCGGATTGAACGGTTCCGGCAAATCGACCGTGCTCAAAATAATGGCCGGCGTTGATACCGACATCGAAGGTGAAGCCGCCGCGATGCCGGGTCTCGCGATCGGCTATCTGCCGCAGGAACCGCAACTCGACCCCGACAAGACGGTGCGCGAATCCGTGGAACAGGGCCTGGGCGCAGTGTTCGACGCGCGCAGCAAACTGGAAGCCGTGTATGCCGCGTACGCCGAGCCCGATGCCGATTTTGAGGCGCTGGCCGACGAACAGGCGCGGCTGGAAGCGATCATCAACGCGGCCGACGGACACAACGCCGAACAGCAGCTGGACATCGCCGCCGATGCGTTGCGCTTGCCGCCATGGGACGCCCGCATTGCCCATCTCTCCGGTGGCGAGAAACGCCGTGTCGCGCTGTGCCGGCTGCTGCTTTCGAAACCGGACATGCTGCTGCTCGATGAACCGACCAACCACCTCGATGCCGAAAGCGTGGAATGGCTCGAACAATTTCTGACGCGCTTCCCCGGAACCGTGGTGGCGGTCACCCATGATCGTTATTTTCTGGACAACGCCGCGGAATGGATTCTCGAACTCGATCGCGGCCACGGCATTCCATGGCACGGCAACTACAGCTCGTGGCTGGAACAGAAGGAACTGCGATTGAAACAGGAGGAAGCCGCGGAATCGGCACGCCAGAAGGCAATCCGCACCGAACTGGAATGGGTGCGCCAGAATCCGCAAGGCCGGCGCGCAAAAAGCAAGGCACGGCTCACGCGCTTCGATGAGTTGAGCTCGCAGGAATACCAGAAACGCAACGAGACGCGCGAAATCTTCATCCCGGTAGCCGATCGCCTCGGCGACAGCGTGATCGAGTTCAAGTCGGTCAGCAAGGGTTTCGGCGATCGTCTGCTGATCGATGACTTGAGTTTCCACGTTCCGGCGGGTGCAATCGTCGGCGTGATCGGGCCCAACGGCGCCGGCAAATCCACATTGTTCCGCATGATCACCGGTGCCGAACAACCGGACCGGGGTGAGATCGTGATCGGCCCCACCGTCAAACTGGCATACGTGGATCAGTCCCGCGATGCGCTCGATGGCAGCCGCACCGTGTGGGAAGAAATTTCGGATGGCGCCGACATTCTCACGGTCGGCAAATACGAAACGCCGTCACGCGCCTACATCGGGCGCTTCAATTTCAAGGGCACGGACCAGCAAAAGCACGTGGGAAATCTGTCCGGCGGCGAGCGCGGCCGGCTGCATCTGGCGAAGACGCTGATTGCCGGTGCCAACGTGTTGCTGCTGGACGAACCGTCGAACGATCTCGATGTCGAGACGCTGCGCGCGCTGGAGGATGCGCTGCTGGAATTCGCCGGCTGTGTGCTGGTCATCTCGCACGACCGCTGGTTCCTCGATCGCATTGCCACCCACATGCTGGCGTTCGAAGGCGATTCACAAACCGTGTTTTTCGACGGCAACTACCAGGAGTACGAAGCGGACAAACGCAAGCGGATGGGTGAGGAAGGCGCGCGGCCGAAGCGTCTTCGCTACAAACCGCTGCGATGATGAACAAGGTGCGATCGGAAACAACAATCCGCCGCAACGAATTTGCGGCGCGGTCCCGCCGAGCCGTAAAAATCCTGCCCGTGAATCGCTCCGCGCCGGTGTTGGCCGCTGCCAGCGGCAGCGGCCACGGCGTCTGTCGCGCTATTTCAACTGCACGTTGTTCCTGACCGCTTTCACGCCCTTGACGTTGCGGGCGAGTTCCGTTGCCTGCTGAACTTCGTCAGGATTGTCTGCAAACCCGCTCAGCTGCACGACGCCCTTGTACGTCGTGACATGAATATCGAGCGCACTGACCTGCTTGTCCCCGACGAAAGCGGCCTTCACCTTCGACGTGATCGTCGCGTCGTCGATGTATTCACCCGTGCTTTCCTGTGTTGCGGTGCTGGCGCACCCGGCCAGCACCATCACCAGCAGGCTCAGCAGCAGCCAGCCTTTTGACCACGAGTTCTTATTCATCCTGCTTCTCCTTGAAAAGAATCATCGTTGCGCGAGGCGTGCCGTCACTTGCCTGTTCCGCTTCCACTGCTCGGCGGTGTCGTTGGCGGAGGCGGCGTGGTACTGCTTCCCTGCGCAGGCGGCGTCGCTCCGGACTGCGGAGCGGCTCCCGAGCCGCTGGGCGGCGTGGCAGGTGGCGTGGCGCCGCTGCTGGAACCGCCATTGGAACCGGATGTATCCGGCGCTGGCGCAGGTGCCGGAGCGGGTTCGGATGACGATGGCGGCGACAGAGGCGCCGACGGCGATGCGGGTGGCGTGGCCTGCTGATCGGATGGCGAAGAAGACGATCCTTCTTTCTGGCCGCATCCAGCCATCAACGCAATGGCCAGGACACTCAAAGGCAATAAATATGCGTGCTTCATAACGAGCTCCTTTCTTTCAAACGCAAGGCATTCAACATACGGTGACGGTGCACAGCCTTAACCTTCTTTTGCGGAATGACACCGCATGGCCGCCAGTCGACGTGTTACAGGCACGCACGATCCATACCAGTGATCGAGTCCATTGCAGCATCCAGCTAATGCGTTTGCGATCAATGCATTAACGCGTCTCCATAACCATGGCATAGAACCGGAGTCGCGTTTTTTACGGGTAATTGAAGATGAAAAGCACAGTTCCGATCAGTACCGCTGCGCCACTGGCGACAAACGTGGCAGTGTGTCGGAAGAGACCGCAAGGGACTGGCCATACAGGGAAAAAACAACCCGCCACCGGATATGCCGTTTGGATAGCCGTGCATCGATCGGCGATGACCGGCGATCGCGTCGCCGAATGGTGACAAAAAAAATTCATTGAAATGAAGCCATTTCGACGTCGGCCACGCTATCGCGTCGCCGCACGGCAACACTTCAGGCCTCTTCGCCGCTACCGATCCGGAAAGCTAAGCCTCTGATTCCAAAAATATCGCTTCGGATGGTACGGAAGTCGCTCACGCTTGTCGGCGTGAACAGCGAGTTATCTTATGAAGGAATGGCAAGTACTGTGAACCGGCCACAGCCGATGCAACTTTGTTGCACCGGCTGCGTCTTCACCTGAGCCCTCCCCCTCCTCCTGCAGGTGAAGACCTGACGCAACCCCGCATGGGGTTGCGTCTTTTTTTGCGCGTTTCCGTCGATGCGTCGTGCGGGATTTCGAATGTGTCAGCGCGACGTGCGCCGCGATGCGCGCGCGCCGGGCTTCCATGCGCCGGAACGGATGCGCTCGGCCCACAACAGGCCGATCACTGTCTTGACGTCGGTGATCCGGCTCAATCGCACCCACTCCAGTGCCTGCTGCAGCGGCAATTCGATCACTTCGAGAAATTCGCCGTCGTCCGGCACGGCTCCGACGTGGGTCAGCTTTTCCGCAGTGAAAATCTCGATGTGCTCGTCGGAATAGGCGATCGTCGGATGAATCGTCGCAACGTGCTGCCAGCGCTTTGCGCGATAGCCGGTTTCTTCCTCGAGCTCGCGCCGCGCCGTACGCAACGGCGTTTCACCGGCGTCGATCTTGCCCGCCGGCAATTCATAGAAGTGGCGATGATGCGGATAGCGGAATTGCCATTCGAGCAGCAGGACGTCGTCGCTTAGAAACGGGATGATGACCACCGCACCCGGATGGCGCACGTATTCGCGTTGCGCTTCACTGCCGTCCGGCAGCCGTACGCGATCTTCGCGTACGTCAAGCAGCCGGCCGCGGTAAACCTGTTTCGAGCGAATGCGGGTTTCACGGAAATCGCGGAGTTTTTTCATGGATTTCTAACCACAGAGACACAGAGGCACAGAGAGAACAAGATAAATTACAAAGAACATGGATAAATCGAACACAAAAACCGTTCATCTGTGATCGCAAACACTTTACGTCTTTTGTTTTTTTCTCTGCGCCTCTGTGTCTCTGTGGTAAAGAATCTACCCCCGCCGTCGCCACAGATAGCGATACACGAACCCGGGGTAGCTGAAGACGAGGAAAAGACAGATGGTCACGACCCAGAATACCCAGCCCTGATCGTGCACCTGCCCGGTCTTGCGCTCCATCAGCCACGCGACCGCGCCGGTGATCGCATAGAAGATGATGATTTCCAGCAACCGCCACCACAGGTGCTTGGTGCCCGATCGGAACGGAATGATCCCGAGCAAACGTTCAGTCAGAAACGGCAGGTTGGCCAGCACCAGCGCCAGCAGCACCAGCGCCGCAATGCTCCAGTTCAAAACCGGGTTACCTCTCTTTACAGCGAGTACTGGATGGCATAGGTGCACACCACCAGCAGCGGCTGCGGCAGAATGCCGAGCAGCAGCATCGCCAGGCCGTTCGCGCTCATCAGCACCTGCGCATCCGGGTGCACAATGATCGGTGCATCATCCTGCGGTGTGTCGAAATACATCAGCTTCACGACGCGCAGATAGTAGAACGCGCCGATCAGCGCGAAGATCACCGCTACCACCGCGAGCCACACGTAACCGGCGTTGAGCACCGCTTCCAGCACCGACAGCTTGGCATAGAAACCGACCGTCGGCGGCACACCGGCCATCGCGAACATCACCAGCAGCATCATGAATGCGAGCCACGGGCTGCGCTGATTCAGTCCCTTGAAATCGTCGAGCTGGTCGGCTTCGAAGCCGCTGCGCGACAGCAGCAGCACCATGCCGAACGCGCCCAGGTTCATCAGCACGTAAACCACGACGTAGAACATCGCCGCACCATAGCCATTGCTGTCGCCGGCGAGAATGCCGAGCAGCACAAAGCCCATGTGCGAGATCGTCGAATACGCAAGCATGCGCTTGATGTTGGTCTGCGCGATCGCAACGATGTTGCCGATCGCGAGCGACAGCACCGCCAGGATGATCAGGATCAACTGCCAGTCGGCCACCATGCCCTGCAGACACTGCACCAGCAGGCGCATGAAGAACGCGAACGACGCGAACTTGACCGGCGAGCTCAGCAGCAGCGTGATCGACGTCGGCGCGCCGTGATAGACGTCCGGAATCCACATGTGGAACGGCACCGCGCCGATCTTGAAGCCGAGGCCGGCGATGACGAATATCAGCCCGAGCACCAGCACCGCCTGGCTGCCGCTGCCGTGCACGATATGGTTTGCGATCTGCGCGATGTCGAGTGTGCCGGTCGCGCCGTACAGCATCGACATGCCATAGAGCAGCATGCCGGCCGCCATTGCGCTCAGCACGAAGTACTTCATCGCGGCCTCGGTCGCCGGCCGCGAATCGCGCAGCAGCGCGACCAGCGCATAAAGCGACAGATTCAGCAGTTCGAGGCCGAGATACACGGTCAGCAGGTTGCTGGCAGAGATCATCACCATCATGCCGAGCGTCGCGAACAGTGACAGCGCGAAAAACTCGCCGCGGAACAGGCCGCGCGCCGCCAGATAGGCGCGCGAATAGGCGAGCGTCATCGCCATCCCGATATACACGGTGAGCTTCAGCACACCGGCCAGCGCATCGGCGACGAACATGCCGCTGAACGTATGCACCGGCGGGCCGGCCAGTGTCGACAGCGTGATCAGGAAGCAGCCGAGCAGTGTCAGCTGGGTCAGCGCGTAGGTGATGATCCGGTTGTCATCGCTGACGAATAGATCGGCGATCAGGATCACGCACACCATTCCGAGCAGGAACAGCTCGGAGTAGGCGGGCCACAGCGGCATGATGTATTGCATCGTCGTTTCCTATTGCACCGGCAGTTTGCTCTGCGACACCAGTGCCAGCAGATCGTGAACCGGGGTATGGAGCACCGCGGCAAACGGAGCGGGATACAGGCCCAGCGCGAGTACCGCCACCGCCAGCAGGCCGAGCACGATGAATTCACGCAGATTGAGGTCGGCCATCGTTTCGACCCGCGCATTGCCCACCGCACCGAACACCACGCGCTTGTAGAGCCACAGCGAATAGCCGGCCGCCCAGATCAGCGTCGAAGCCGCCGCCACCGCTATCCAGAAGCTGTGCTTCATCGAGCCCATCACCACCAGGAATTCGCCGACGAAACCGCTGGTGCCGGGCAGGCCGCAGTTGGCCATCGCGAACAGCATGAACAGCGTTGCGAATACCGGCATGCGGTTGATCAGTCCGCCGTAATCACTGATCTGCCGCGTGTGCAGCCGGTCGTACATCACGCCGATGCACAGGAACAGCGCGCCCGAAATGAAGCCGTGCGAAATCATCTGGATGATCGCGCCTTCCATGCCGTGCGCGTTGAAGATGAAATAACCGAGCGTGACGAAGCCCATGTGCGCGACCGACGAATAGGCGATCAGCTTTTTCATGTCGCTCTGCACCAGCGCGACCAGGCCGATGTAGACGATCGCGATCAGCGACAGCGTGATCATCAGCGGCGACAGGTAGTGGCTGGCATCCGGCGCAATCGGCAGTGACAGCCGCAAAAAGCCGTAGCCGCCCAGCTTCAGCATCACCGCCGCCAGCACCACCGAACCGCCGGTCGGCGCTTCGACGTGCGCGTCCGGCAGCCAGGTGTGGACCGGCCACATTGGCAGCTTGACCGCGAACGCGGACATGAAAGCAAGAAAGATCAGAATCTGCGCGGTCAGCGACAGCGGCAGGTGGTAATAGGTGTAAAGCGCAAAGCTGCCGCCCGAAACGACATAGAGATAGATCAGCGCGACCAGAAACAGCACCGAACCGAAAAAGGTGTAGAGGAAAAACTTGAGCGCGGAATAAATGCGGTTGGGACCGCCCCACACGCCGATGATGATGAACATCGGAATCAGCGTGGCTTCGAAGAACACGTAGAACAGGATCGCGTCGAGCGCCGAGAAGGCGCCGTTCATCAGTCCCGACAGAAACAGGAACGACGCCATGTACTGCGCGACGCGGCTTTGAATCACCTTCCAGCCGGCGATCACCACCAGTATGGTGGTAAAACTGTTGAGCAGGATCAGCAGCAACGACAGCCCGTCGATGCCGAGATGATAATTGATGTTGAAAGTCTGGATCCACGGCGTGAATTCGACGAACTGCATGCCGTGCTGATGCAGGTTGAATTGCGTATAGAGCGGTATCGTCACCAGAAAGCCGAGCACCGCCCCCACCAGCGCGATGACGCGCGCCGTTCCTGCATTGCGGTCCGAGCCCGAAAACAGCACCAGCACGCCGAATACGATCGGCACCCAGATCGCGACGCTAAGCAATGGCAAACCGAATATCATTTCTTTTTGTTGTCTGTCAGCGTGGAAGGAATATCAGCAGCAGCAGCAGCACGCCGATGATCATCGTGAACGCATAGTGATAAATGAAGCCGGACTGGAAGCGGCGGGCAATGCCGGAGAACCAGCCGACCATGCGCGCCGAGCCGTTGACGAAGAAGCCGTCGATCACGTCACGGTCGCCGTAACGCCACAGCAGCGTGCCGAGCGCGCGAACGCCTCCTGCGAAAAACCACGCATTGAACTCGTCGAAGTAGTACTTGTGATCGAGCAGCGTGTAGAATGCGCCCGCCTTCTGCCGCGCCCATGCCGGCACGTCGGTGCGGATCAGGTAACAGTACACGGCCACCGCGATGCCCGCGACCGCCAGCCAGAACGGCAGTGTGGAGACGCTGTGCAGCGCCATCGCCGCCGGTCCGTGAAACTCTTCGCCGATGTGCGTGAGCACATCATGTGCCGGACTGACGACGATCGAGTGACCGAAATAGCCGCCGAACAGCATCGGCCGGATGTAGGCCCACCCGGAATAGACCGATGGAATCGCCAGCGCGATCAGCGGCAGCGTCACCACCCACGGCGACTCGCGCAGATGCTCCTGCGTATGATGATCCATCCGCGGCGTGCCGTGGAACGTCATGAACATCATGCGGAAGGTATAGAGTGCCGTGACGAACGCCGACGCCGTCACCGCGAAGTACGCGAATCCCGAGCCCGGCAGCTGCGACAGCCCGACGGCGTCGATGATCATGTCCTTCGAATAAAAGCCGGCGAACGGCGGAATCGCGCACAGCGCCAGCGAGCCAGCCATTGCGGTCCAGTAGGTGATCGGCATGTACTGGCGCAGTCCGCCCATCTTGCGCATGTCCTGCTCGTGGTGCATCGCGATGATCACCGAACCGGCGGCGAGGAACAGCAGCGCCTTGAAAAACGCGTGCGTCATCAGGTGAAAGATCGCGGCGGCGTAGGCGGAAGCGCCAAGCGCCGCCGTCATGTAGCCGAGCTGCGACAGCGTCGAGTACGCGATCACGCGCTTGATGTCGTTCTGCACGATCGCGACCAGCCCCATGAACAGCGCGGTGATCGCGCCGATCACCAGCACCACCGAGCGCGCGGT
>JBDZVW010000087.1:0-9710 GCA_040255885.1 Betaproteobacteria bacterium | reverse complement strand
GCTGCGCACCCACATCGAGCAGCGCTACGGCAAGCCATTCATTCCGGCCGGCATGACGATCCAGGACTGGGGCGTCACCTACGAGGAACTCGAGCCGTATTACGACAAGTTCGAATATCTGTGCGGCATCTCCGGTGCAGCCGGCAACATCAGGGGCGCGATCCAGCCCGGCGGCAATCCGTTCGAAGGCGCACGCGCGCGCGGCTACCCGCTGCCGCCGCTGAAGCGCAGCTACGCCACCGTGCTGTTCGACAAGGCGGCGAAGGAAGTCGGCTTCAAGCCGTTTCCCTGCCCTGCCGCGAATACGTCGCAAGCCTACAAAAACCCGCTCGGCGTGCAGATGGGTGTATGCACGTATTGCGGCTTCTGCGAATGGTTCGGCTGCGGCAATTATTCGAAATCATCGCCGCAGACGACAATCTTGCCGGTGCTGCTGCCGAAGAAGAATTTTTCGTACCGGTCCCATTGCGACGTCACGCACATCAATCTCGACTCGTCGCGCAAGCGCGCGACCGGCGTTACGTACGTCGACCAGAATGGCAAGACGTTCGAGCAGCCGGCGCAGCTGGTGATCCTGTGCGCGTTCGCGCAGCACAACGTGCAACTGCTGCTGGTTTCGAAGATCGGCAAACCCTACGATCCGAAAAGCAACAGCGGCGTCGTCGGCAGGAATTACGCCTATCAGATCACGTCATCGGTCGACGTGTTTCTCGACGAAATCCTGAACCCGTTCATGGGTGCCGGTGCGCTCGGCCAGGGCATTGACGAATTCAACGGCGACAATTTCGATCACGGGCCACACGGGTTCATCGGCGGGGGCTATATCGCGTTATGGACAACGGGCGGGCGCCCGATCCTGCAGAGCCACGTGCCGAAAGGCACGCCGCCGTGGGGCGCCGCGTGGAAAAAGGCGATGGCCGACAACTACCTGAACGCGACGTCGATCGCGACGCACGGCGCGGTGATGAGCTACCGCAACAACTATCTCGATCTCGATCCGACCTACCGCGACAGGTACGGCAATCCGCTGTTGCGTCTGACGTTCGATTTCCACGACAACGAGCACAAGCTGTCGAACTTCTTGACGAAGAAGGCGGCGTTGATTGCGAAGGCGATGAAGCCGCGCTCGTTCAATCCGAAGAAGCGCAAGGGCCATTACTCGATCATTCCGTACGAGACCACCCACAACACCGGCGGCGCCGCGATGGGAAGCGATCCGAAGACCAGTGTCGTGAACAAATATCTTCAGTCGTGGGATGTGTCGAACCTGTTCGTCGTCGGCTCCAGCGTCTTTCCGCAGAACGCCGGCTACAATCCGACCGGCACTGTCGGCGCGCTTGCGTACTGGACGGCCGATGCGATCCGTAACCGCTACCTGAAGCACCCGGGGCCGCTGGTCCAGGCGTAAATGGCGAGACGTGACGATGCGCCGCCTTCTGTTTGCATCATTGACCGGCCTGTGGCTGTCCGCGTGCGCGCCGCTGCCCGCGCACAGCGCGCCGGATACACCGCCGCAGAAGCCGGCCTCTTCGCAGATCGAATACGGCCGTTATCTGGCGCGCGCCGGCGATTGCGTATCCTGTCACACCGCGCCGGGCGGCAAGCCGTACGCAGGCGGCCTCGCGATGGCGACGCCGTTCGGCACCATCTATACGCCGAACATCACGCCGGATCCGGACACCGGCATCGGCAAATGGTCGGACCACGAGTTCTACAACGCGATGCACAACGGCGTCAGTGCCAACGGACGCCAGCTCTACCCGGCGTTTCCGTATCCGTGGTTCACCAAGATCACCGCAACCGACGTACAGGCAATCAAGGCTTATCTCGACACGCTGACGCCGGTGCGCCAGAAAACGAAGCCGCCCGAATTGCCGTGGCCGATGAGCTGGCGCAAATCGATGCTGGTATGGAACCAGCTGTTCTTTCACGCCGGCACGTTCAAGCCGGACCCGAGCAAGTCGATCCAGTGGAACCGCGGCGCCTACCTGGTGCAAGGCGTTGGCCATTGCGGTGCCTGTCATTCGGCGAAAAACATGGCCGGCGCCGCTCAGACCGTCGACGGCCTCGGCGGCGGCTCCGCCGGCGACGGCTGGTACGCGCCGGATCTGACGAGTGATTTGCGCGTCGGCATCGGCAAATGGTCGCCGCAGGAGATCGTCGAATATCTGAAGACCGGCTCGAATGCGCGAACCGCAGCAGCCGGCAAGATGGCGCAGGTGGTGGAAAACTCGACCCAGTATCTCAGCGACAGCGATCTGACCGCGATCGCGGTTTATCTGAAAGACATGCCGCCAAAACACAGCGGCTCCGGCGGATCGGCGGCGATCAGCGATCCTTCGGTCGAGCGCGGCGCCGGTCTGTTCATCGACAACTGCATCGGCTGCCACATGTCGGACGGCGGCGGCATTCCGGGCGTATTCCCGCGCTTCAGCCGCAGTGCGGCCATTCAGGCCGACAATCCCGATACCGTGATTCATATTGTGCTCGATGGTGCCCAAGTGCCGCCGACGCCATCGAAGCCGGCCGCATTCGCGATGCCGGCATTCGGCTGGAAACTCAGCGATCAGGAAATTGCCGACGTCGTGAATTACATCCGCAACACCTGGGGCAATCGCGCGCCGCTGACCGACGCGGGTGCGGTCGCCAGCCTGCGCAAGAAGATCCGCAAGTCGAGCAGCCACTAGGCAATGGAACATACGCGCCCGAAACGACACATCGCCACCGCGCCGGACGACGTCGCGGCACTGCTGCCGCGCACGCCGTCCGTGTGGTGGCTGTCGTTCCTGGCGTCGCTGCTGCCGTTGAGTCTGATTGCGTTTCCGGTGCACGCGCAGCAAGTGCCGGCGGGAAACGCGGTGAAGGGCAAGACGATCGCGATGCAGTCGTGTGCCGCGTGCCACGGCAAGCGCGGCAACAGCACCGATACACGCTATCCGTCACTTGCCGGTCAGGGCGCGCACTACCTGTATGAGCAATTGAAAGATTTCAGTGATGGTACACGTCAGAACCCGGTGATGAATGCGATCGTCACCACGCTCAGCCGCGATGACATGCATAACCTGGCGTCCTACTACTCGATACAGCAGCCGGTAGCAACAACGCCGCCGAGCAAGGCCGCCTCCCGGCAAGGCGAGCAGATTTACCACGACGGCATTGCATCGAAATCGGTTCCGGCCTGCGCCACCTGCCATGGCGCGAACGGTGCCGGGAAATTTCCGGAATATCCGCGGCTCGCCGGCCAGCAGGCACCTTATGTCGCGGCGCAGCTGAAGGCGTTTCGATCACAACAGCGCGGGAACAACCCGACCGGAATAATGGAGTCGATCTCGGCCGACCTGTCCGATGCGGAGATCGACGCCGTTGCGCGATACATTGCCGGCATGGGCCATTGACACACGCAGGAGCGGCCACGCACGGCGCATAAATTGATTATTTTCCCTCCTGTTTTTAAGGAGGGAAAGGAGCAAAGCGGAATGGGTGGTTGTTTTTTCGAGCGCCGCTCACCACCCCGTCCGCTTCGCGTCCACCCCTCCTCATTAGAGGAGGGGAAACAAGAACCGGCAACGAACATCGGCGGTCCTGGTCACCCGAAATATGTTGCGGATGAAAGCCGTTCCGATCAAATCCACCATCGCCGCGCTGGTCATCCTTACAATCGCGCTGACGATCGTATTCTTCAATTGGAACTGGGTGCGCGGACCGGTTTCGTCGTATGTGAGCGCAGGACTTCATCGGCAATTCTCGATCAACGGCGACCTGCATGTCCACATCGGCCGCACGACGGTGATCCAGGCCGACGACGTCGTGATCGCGAACGCGTCGTGGGCAAAAGACAATGCGCCGCTGGCACAGGTTGGCCAGCTCGCGTTTCACGTCGATACATGGAAGCTGCTGCAGGGACAGATCGTGCTGCCCGACATCCGGCTGGTGAAACCGCAATTGATGCTCGAGCGCAACACCGATGGCAAAGGCAACTGGCAGCTTCCGGCCGGCGCCGGCTCGACCACTAAAATCGGCGCCCTGCACATCAAGGACGGCGTCGTGCATTACCGTGATCCCGCCCTCAACAGCGACGTGACACTGCATTTCGCCTCGGCGGAACCGGGGCTCGACAATCCGCAGCCGATCATCCGTTTCAACGGCCAGGGCATGGTGCAGAACCTGTCGTTCAGGATCGACGGCCGCGGCGCGGCGCTGCTTTCACTGCGCGAGACCTCGAAGCCGTACCACGTGCAGATGCAGGCGCACGCCGGCGCGACACATGTCAAGTTCGACGGCACTTTCGTGCCGCTGCAGCCGCAGGACGTGAACGGCGATTTCGAGCTCGACGGGCCGGACATGTCGGCGCTCTATCCGATCATCCCGGTGCCGTTGCCGTGGACCCCCGCGTATCGGCTGGCAGGGCATTTGACGCATCAGAACGATACCTGGTCGTTCCACCAGTTCGACGGCAGGATGGGCCACAGCGATCTGGCCGGCACGGTGTCGATCAGGTTCAACGGCAAGCGGCCGTTCATCACCGCCGACGTGACGTCCAACAAGCTCGACTACAAGGATCTCGGCGGATTCGTCGGCATCCCCCCCGCCGACCAGTCGCCCGCCGAAAAGAAGGCTGCCACGCAGCGCCAGCGTGTCGCACAGAAGCGCACCGCGGCAAAGCAGGCCAAGTCGGGCCGTGTGCTGCCGACGACGTCCTACAATGTCGAGCGCCTGCGCTCGGTCGACGCTGACGTGAAGTTTCGCGGCAAGCACGTGGTCGCGTTCAATCTTCCGTTCGACAGTCTCAGCACGCATCTCGAACTGCGCAACGGCGTGCTCAAAATGCGTCCGCTCGATTTCGGCGTCGCCGGCGGCCACGTGGTGTCGAACGTGACGCTCGATGCGCATCAGCCGACGATCCATACCGAAGCGCAAATCGGTGTCCGCAACGTGGAGCTGAAACGCCTGTTTCCGAAACTCGAGTCATCGAAAGGCAGCGCCAGCAAATTCGGCGGTCAGGGGCATGTGACAGCGGTTGGCAACTCGCCGGCGCAGATGCTGGGGTCGATGGACGGCGAGCTGGCACTGATCATGTCCGGCGGCCACGCCAGTACGCTGGTCCTGGTGCTCACCAATCTCGATCTCGCCCGCGCGGCGCAGCTGCTGATCGGCGGCGACACGACCTCCAGAATACGCTGCGTCGTCGCCGATTTTCACATCAAGCACGGCAAGGCGATCGTGCGTACGCTGGTGGCCGACACGTCGGCGGTCAACATCCAGGGGCGCGGCAACGTCAATTTTCATGACGAGCAATACGATCTGCACATCAAGGCCGATTCGAAGAAGCCGAGTCCGCTCGCGCTGAAAGGGCCGATCGCCATCGCCGGTACGTTCAAGCACCCCGACGTGCGGCCGGTAATCGGCAAGGAAGCAGCGCGCGTCGGCGCGGCGATTGCACTCGGCATCCTGGCAACGCCGCTGGCGGCGCTGCTGCCGCTGATCGATCTCGGCAATGCCGAGAACAGCGATTGCGGCGCGTTGATCAAAAACGCCCGCAAGAATGTCGGCAAGGACCGGCAGCGTCACTGAGAGAGACTGCTCCGTCACTCATCATGGCGAATTACTGCCCGCTCATGTCCGACCGGGCCGTTATTGTTCATCAAGTTTAATTACTTGTAACTCCATACCGGTGCGAGCAAACGCCGCTGCTCTCGCGTGTAGCGAAATAGCAAAATTGCTGATGCTCAACTCGCGGTTCGGTTGAGTATATTCACCACGCTTTCCCGTCTCGACATTGGAGGTAAAGAAACATGCCGCATCGTAAAGCCAGTCACGAACCAGCCGTTCGCATGCCAATTCGTAGCGTTTGGCGTAACTTCGTTGTTGAAAGGCTTCGTCCACCTCATATGGCCGCAGCGTAATCCGTTTGGTGGGACGAGTCGAAGCCGGGACTTCTTCCAGCATGAACAGATAACCGAGCCACGGTTTGGATGATGGTTTGAATGCACCTTCGCGGTATGCCGCCCAGAAATCAGCCGCATTGCCGAGCGCTTCTTCGATTCGATTGTTGAAGTTGTTTCCAAAACTGCCGACCTGGGACTTTACTTCCACGACGGCCACGAGGCTGCTGCCGGACAGCACTACAAGATCCCATTCCTTGCACGGCCGGTAAAATCCCGGGAGCGTTCTCGATTTCTTCTCGGTAACGTTGACTTCAATATCAGGTAAGGCCGCATCCTTCACGATTGCGGCAATCAACTTGATAAATCCGTCCGCATGCTTGCCGCCCGTAACCGCACTGCGGTTGCCGGCGTCCTTCCGCCCTGTTTTTCTGCCCTGGCGTTTCTTCTGGTTTTCCCGAATCTTCCAGAAGTGCTGAACCGCCCTGGCGAGTTCTTTCCTGTAATCGAGCATCAGTGATGAAGGCGGAGCACACGATCCGACGCCAGCAGTTTTGGAGTCTCCCGATCAATGCGTTTCGCGGCCATATCGAAATAGCACTCATCAACTTCCACGCCGACGCTGTTCCGTCCCCACTTTGCCGCCGCGACGCTGGTTGTCCCTGTTCCCATGAATGGATCAAACACGGTATCTCCTGCAAAACTGAACATCCTTATCAAACGCTCAGCCAATTGCAGTGGATACGGAGCCGGGTGCTCGCGGGTCGATGCGCCCGTCAAGCCGGTCCATATCTGTTGGAACCATGCTTTATGCTGTTCAGCGGGCACGATGCTGAGCACCCGTGTCGCGACGGACGGACTTCGGTACCCCCCCGGCTTCCGTTCCATCAAAATGAATTCGATGTCGTTCTTGATGACGGCGTTTGGCTCGTACGGTTTGCCCAGGAATCCCGCCCCGTTTCCGCTCGCCTCATAGGAAGCATTGGCGATTTTGTACCAGATGATTGGAGCCAGATTGCTGAATCCGAGCTTCCGGCAGCGTTCCTGAATGGACGCATGCAACGGCATGACGAGATGCTCGCCCTTGTTTTTTCTTCTCGACAGGCAAACATCCCCAACGACACAAATCAGCCGGCCCCCAGGAACCAGCGCACGATGGCAAGCGCCCCACACCCTGTCCAATTCGTCGAGAAACTTGTCGTAATCTTCGATGTAGCCGAGCTGCCCGTCGCCCGGGTTGTAATCCTTGAGTGTCCAGTAAGGAGGAGACGTGACAATCAAGTGAATACTCTCCGATTCGAGAAAATCGATGCTGCGTGAATCACGATGGTACAGATCGTGGTGAGTCGGAAGCTGCTCCAGTTTCGCTTCGATCGCGGCAACAAGTTTTTTGTTCTTCGCGATTCGAGGAAGGTCAGTCTGATGATTGACGATCGGACCAATCCCGTCCGGAAGATATTCAACCGGATCAAAGGCAACTTCGGCAAATTTGGCCGGCTTGTTCATTTTCGCGTTATGGAGATACCGGATTTATTTCGTGAAGTATATGCCCGGTCAGAACATGAACCAACGATCTGGCACAAAGGATTGTAGGCACTGCCCAGCTGGTCCTCGTAGCTCATCCCCCGGCCACTGCAGGCAAAATAAAACGGGCACCGCGACGCTTGCCGCAGTGCCCGTGTTGTCTGGCTCCCCGAGCTGGGCTCGAACCAGCGACCTGCGGATTAACAGTCCGTCGCTCTACCGACTGAGCTATCGGGGAAGCGCGCAAGAACCCCATGAAAAACGCCGGCGTCCGCGCAGAACGTGCAATTGTAATGGCTGCCCGGTAGCGGGTCAATCCGCGACGCCGGAACGTCCACGCGCTTACCTCTGCTCGCTATTTTTTATAAAATAGCGGTCGCTGCCGGAGGCTGATTTTCGAAACGGTGGGCCGCAAGCTTGCTGCTCGACACCCGTTGCCTCACGCAGTTTCGCGCTTCGTCTGTAAATTTTTCTATTCTGGTTCGAGCCCAGCTCGGGGAGCCGGACAACAAGCTGCACTACCGTCCGTCCGGGGCCACGCCGCGCCGATTTCACCACTACATAAGGCACCCGCAATGCAATCTGTCGAAGAATTCCTTGCATCAATCAAGGCACGCGACCCGGATCAGCCGGAATTTCACCAGGCCGTTGAGGAAGTCAGCCGCAGCCTGTGGCCGTTCATCGAGAAGCATCCGAAGTACGCGAAAGCAGCCATTCTCGAACGCATGGCGGAGCCGGAGCGCGTGATCATGTTCCGCGTGCCGTGGGTCGACGACCACGGTAGGGTGCAGGTGAATCGCGGCTATCGCGTGCAGATGAACAGTGCGATCGGGCCGTACAAGGGGGGATTGCGTTTCCATCCGTCGGTCACGCTCAGCATTCTCAAATTTCTGGCATTCGAACAGACCTTCAAGAATTCGCTCACCACGCTGCCCATGGGCGGCGGCAAGGGCGGCGCCGACTTCGATCCGCGCGGCAGGAGCGACGGCGAAGTGATGCGCTTCTGCCAGGCTTTCATGTCGGAACTGTTCAAATATCTGGGGCCAGACGTCGACGTGCCGGCAGGCGACATCGGCGTCGGTGCACGTGAAGTCGGGTTCCTGTTCGGCCAGTACAAGAAACTGGCCGGCGACTTCAAACCGGTGCTCACCGGCAAGGGGCTGTCGTATGGCGGCAGCTACATCCGGCCGGAGGCAACCGGCTACGGGCTGGTGTATTTCGTCGAGGAAATGCTCAAGACCCGGAATGACGGGTTCGCCGGCAAGCGGGTGGCGCTGTCCGGTTCCGGAAACGTCGCGCAGTACACCGCGCAGAAGCTGATCGAGCTGGGAGCGAGGGTCATCACGGTGTCGGATTCACAGGGAACGGCCTACGACCCCGACGGGATGAGCGCTGAAAAGTGGAATTATCTGATGGATCTCAAGAATGAGCGGCGGCAGCGCATCGGCGATTATGCACGGCATTTCGGTCTCGAGTATGCCGAAGGCTGCCGGCCATGGCAGTTTCCGTGCGATATCGCACTGCCGTGCGCGACGCAGAATGAACTGGACGGTGATGATGCCAAGGCCCTGATCGGGAACGGCTGCACCTGCGTTGGCGAAGGCGCCAACATGCCGTCGACGATCGCAGCGGTCGATGCATTCGAACAGGCCGGCGTCCTGTATGCACCGGGAAAGGCGTCGAACGCCGGCGGTGTCGCGGTGAGCGGACTCGAAATGTCGCAGAATGCGATCCGCATGAACTGGACACCGGGCGAAGTGGACAGCCGGCTGCACGCAATCATGCAGTCGATCCACGAAGCCTGCGTGAGGCACGGCACGCGTGCCGACGGCTCGATCGACTACCTCGACGGTGCCAACATCGCCGGCTTCGTCAAGGTTGCCGACGCGATGCTCGAACAGGGCGTGGTGTAATTCAGGCGTGACATAGCGCGGCCGCGCTCCATTGTTCGTAGTCACGTCGCGCAGCGGATAAGGCGGCGAACGGCACCAGGAAAAACGACCACCCCTTCTGCTTCGCTCCCTGCGACTGCGAAAGGCGGAGCAGGAGCCCGCGCAGCGGGTGCGACCCTTGAGCGGGATGCGGCCGCTTCGGATCGCAGTCGCCGGCATCTTCTTCGCTGGCCGATCCCCTGCGGGGCCCCTCGGCCAACGCTCCGAAGCGCCCTCCTTAAAGACAGGAGGGAAAAATAGCGAAGCAGTGGATAGGGACGTGCGTTCTCCCCGCCTTATTGAGATTCTATGGTTCATTGTCGTGGTCAAGTTTTTTTGGACACGCTGATCGGATGAATTGATCATGCTGGCG
>JBDZVW010000086.1:0-9717 GCA_040255885.1 Betaproteobacteria bacterium | reverse complement strand
CTCTCTAACCATACAAGGCGGGGTGGCGGCGCAGCCGACGGGGTGGTGGGCGGCGTTTTGAAAAATTCGCGGCGTCCATCAACCGCACGCCGTGATTTTTTTCACGGTCTGCACATGACCTTGGCATCGCCCGACCCGTTCATCGGTGGATTCGCCCCGTCCATCGGTTATGAATGGCAATTGCGCCCGGGAAATGATTGTATGAGCACCTAGGGAGGATAAGGGCCATGCCCAATATACGTTCGCAATCCGGATTTACGCTGCTGGAGCTGATGGTGGTTTGCGTGATCGTGGCGATTCTCGCCGCAATCGGCTACCCGTCGTACACCGCCTACGTTCTACGCGGAGAATTGACCGAGGCCAAAACCAACCTTGCGGACTGGAGCGTCCGCATGGAGCAGTATTACCAGGACAATCGTTCGTACCAGGATGCCAGCGGCGCCTGCGGTGCTGCGGGCCCCGCTGCGGCCAGCGTGAAATATTTCACGTATTCCTGCAGCGTCGGAAACAGCGGCCAGACATTCACCGGCACCGCCACCGGAACCGGGCCCACCGCCGGCTTCACGTTCACAATCGACGAGGCAGGAGACAAGGCCACCACCACCGTGCCGTCCGGCTGGACCACGGCGGCCTCGTGCTGGGTCTCGCAATCCAACGGGTCATGCTGACACCTGCACGCAAACAGCGGGGTTTCACGCTGGTCGAGCTCGTCGTTGCGATCGCGGTATTCGCGATCCTGCTGCTGCTCGGCATGCCGGCCTACACCGCGTGGATGCAGAATTCACAAATTCGCGTATCGGCGGAAGGCATTCTGAATGGCCTGCAGACCGCGCGCGCGGAAGCGGTGCGACGCAATCAGCGGATACTGTTCGAATTGTCCGGAAGCGGTGCCGGCTGGTCCGTCGCGCTCGACAGTGATGGCACGGTGCTGCAGATCCGGCCCGATTTCGAAGGCAACAAGACCGCGGTAGTAACCCCGACTCCATCGAATGCCTCCGAAGTGACGTTCGGCACGCTAGGGCAGGTGGTTCCGAACTCGGATACCGGTCAGTCGACGATGACACAGGTCGATGTCACGTCGAGCGCGCTGGCCAGCGCGCGAACATTGCGGGTCGTTATCAGTCCTGCCGGTGAAGTGCGCATGTGCGATCCGGCGCTGCCATCGAGTGACCCGAGAGCCTGCTGAGAAAAGGAGAACAAGTTGTCCATGCCGACGCACAATCATTCAAAAATGCAGGGCGTGATGCTGCTGGAAGTCATGGTGGGCATCCTGATTTTTTCGGTTGGCGTGCTGGGGCTGGTGGGGCTGATGGCAAAAAGCACCAGTTCGCTGGCCGATTCCAAATACCGCTCGGACGCCAGCTTCCTGGCGAGCCAGCTGATCGGACAAATGTGGGGCGACCGCAACAATCTGTCTTCCTACGCCTATGCCGGCAGCGGCGCCCCGCCCACTGCGCTTGCCTCCTGGGTGACTGAAGTCGACAGCATGCTGCCTGGCGCGGAGCCGCCGAAAGTTGCCGTCGACACGGATAATCAGGTGACCATCACGATCTCGTGGAAGCCGCGCAACATCAGCACGCCGCACACCTACACCACGATTTCGTATATCAACGGGTGACGCCATGCATCCTCCCGTCATTTCACGCAACCGCGGATTTACACTGATCGAAATCATGGTGGCCGCGGTAATCGGCATCCTGGCGGTGCTGGTGATTGCCCAGACCTGGAAAGTCAGCGAATCGTACAAGCGCACGACGACCAGCGGCGGAGATGCCGAGCAGAATGGTCTCATCGGCATCGTGCGCATCAGCGACGATATGCAGCAGGCGGGCTACGGCTTGAACAACCCGGCGATCATGGGCTGCACCGTGCACGCGTACAACGCCGACACCGGCAGCACCTTCACGTTTGCACTGGCGCCGCTGGTCATCACCGCCGCAGCGGCAACCAACGGCAACGACAGCATCACCGTCGTTTACAGCAATTCGTCGCTGGTCACTTCACCGGCAAAGATCGCGCAGAACATGCCGAGTGCGGCGGCCACCTACAAGGTGGACAACCGCTTTGGCTTCTCACCCGGCGACCTCATTGTTGCAACCGAGCCCGGTCTGGACTGTACGCTCGCCCAGGTTACGAGCACCCCCGGAACACCGGGACAGTCCGACAACGTGATTCACAATTCCGGGAACTACAAGGACAGCAACAACAATACACACGCCGCAATCTACAACAAGCCGGGCGGGCTCGGCATTTCATACACCACGAACGGTTCGCTCTACAACCTGGGGGCGGCGCCGACGGCAATTACTTATGCGATCGCCGACGGGCATCTGACCGTCGCGTCGCTGCTCGCCGGCAACACGCCCGTCGACGCCGCCGACGGCATCGTGGGACTGCAGGCGCAATACGGCAAGGACACCGACGGCGACGGCGTGGTGGACACCTGGGACAAAACCGTCCCCACCACTGCCGCCGGCTGGCAGCAGGTGGCGCTGGCGCGGGTCGGCATCGTCGCGCGCAGCCAGCTTCCGGAGCGACCGTCGCTGATCGGCGGCACCTACCAGTGCAATACGACAACGGTGCTGCCGACCTGGAGCGGCGGCACGTTCGATCTGTCCGGTGATGCCAACTGGAAATGCTACCGCTACAAAACCTACGAGATCACGGTGCCGTTGCGCAACATGATCTGGAGATTGTCATGAGATCGCAGGGACGCCGTCATCGATGCCCGGCGGCACAGCGCGGCGCCGTGCTGTTCATCGCGCTGATCGCACTGGCGGCAATGGCGATAGCCGCCGTCGGCCTGATCCGCTCATTGGGAACGGCGCTGAACGTATCGGGCAATCTCGCGTTTCGTGCCGCCGCGCTGCAGGCCGCCGGACGCGGCGTCGAAAAAGGCTACCAGTGGCTGCTGGCGCAGGCCGGCACGCCGACGCTCAACACCACCAACGCGGCCACCGGTTACTTCTCGTCGATTCCCGGTACGGAACCGGACTGGAGTGCCGCTGCCACCTGGACCAGTGCGGTGGTTGCGAACGACGCGTCCGGCAACAGCACCGACTCCGCCGGCAACAAGGTTTCGTACATCATCAACCGCATGTGCACGGAACCCAACACGGCATTCAACGGTGCGGGTGCGACCGGCGTGGCGAACCAGTGTGCGCTTTATTTCCCGAGCACCGCCGGCAACACCGGCAGCAGCATGTCGTCGGGTTCCTTCACCTTTCAGGGCAATCCGCAGATCTACTACCGGATCTCGGTACTGGTGACCGGTCCACGAGGGACTACCGCGGTGACACAGGCAATGGTTCTAATCTCCAATTGAGTGTGAACATGAGTTCAAAAAAATCCATCACTCTGACATGGGCCGCTGTTCTTTTTGCCGCGGCTATCAGCGGCATTCCACGGAACGCCGCCGCCGACATCACCGATTTGTCGCCGACACCGCTGGCGCAATCGTCCACCGCGTCGGTGCTGCCCAATCTGATGTTCATCCTGGACAATTCGGGAAGTATGGCGTGGGACTATCTGCCCGACTACGTGAACGACGCGTATGGCGCCAGCACCTCCGGGGACGACAATGGACGCGCACGAGCGGGAGATCCGCCCTATTATGCGGCGCAGTTCAATGGCGTCGCCTACAACCCGCAGATCACCTATACTCCGGGCGTCAATGCCGACGGCACCCTGATGGCGGCACAGACCAACTGGAAGGCGGTCCAGGTCGACCCTTACACCGGAAGCGGGGGAAAAGTAGACATTACGACGCAGATACCCGAAAGAGTCTATTGCAAAGGATCCTGGTGGTCCGGCTATACCTGCAAACAAAACGGCATCGACAACAAGGATTCATCTGGCGAGTTCCGCTACAACGCCGTGGGCTATCCCGACTCGACTTATGATGACGAGCAGACAAATTATACGCACCCGTTCTACTACACGATCACACCGGTCGAATACTGTTCCGACGCCGCGCTGACGACGTGCAAATCCGCCACTGCGCCATCCGGCACCTATGTCAATCCGGCGCCAGTGCGCTTCTGCGCAACCTCCGGCGACGCCCAGTCAACAACAGCGGTCAGCGGCACCATGACAATCACGAGCGGATCGGGAAGGCACAGGACAAAGCAGACGCTGGTACGTTGCCAGGGCCAATATGACGACGATCACCCGTATGTGCGGTATGGCGAATTCACGCGTACCGATATCGTCTCGGCCCAGGCGTCGTACGGCCCATACCCGGGCCGCACCGATTGCGATGCGTCGGGCTGCACCTACGCCGAGGAAATGAACAATTATGCCAACTGGTACGCCTATTACCGCACCCGCATCAACATGATGAAAACCGCCGCTGGAACAGCCTTCAAGGCCATCGGCGACAACTACCGGGTGGGCTTCACCACGATCAACCCCACCAGTTCGGTAAGTTCCAGCAACTACCTGCCGATCGGGACTTTCGACGCTACACAAAAGAATTCATGGTACTCGAAGTTCTACAGTCAGGTGCCGAACGGCGGCACGCCGCTGCAAGCCGCACTTTCACGCGTCGGGCAGTATTTTGCCGGCAAGCAGCCCAACGGAATGAACGATGATCCGGTGCAGTACTCCTGCCAGCAGAATTTCTCGATTCTGACGACGGACGGCTTCTGGAATGGCGGTTCGTCACGAAACGGCTATGACAGTGAAGATCTGAACGGTGACGAGGTTGGCGATCAGGACGGCACCGACAGCGGCTATTCGACACGGGCATCCGGCGCGTACGACGGTACGCAAACACCGGACACACTTGCAGACGTTTCGCTGTACTACTACAAGACCGATCTGCGCCCGGCGGGATCCATCGGTGCGCTAGGGTTTGACGTGTCCGAGAACAACGTCCCGACCAGTACCACGGACACCAACGCCGCCCAGCACATGAACACTTTTACCGTCGGCATGGCGAACGGCGAGATGATCTACCGCTCCGACTACCAGACGGCCACCAGCGGCGACTTCTACGATATCCGCACCAGTGCCAGCAACTGCGCCTGGTCCAGCGGTGTCTGCAACTGGCCGCAGCCGGAACCCGATACGTTGACCGCGCTCGACGACCTGTGGCATGCCGCGGTAAATGGACGCGGTATTTACTACAATGCTGTCAACGCGCAGGGGCTGTCGACCGGCCTGTCCGGTGCGCTGTCCGAAATCAACGTGCAGACCGCCGCAGCGTCGGCCGCAGCGACCAGCAGCCCGAACGTCACGCAAACCAACAACTTTGTCTACAGCTCGACGTTCCGCACCGTCAAATGGGACGGCGAAGTCATCGCGCAGCAAATCGATCCCACCAGCGGCGAAGTGTTGCCGACCGTGCTGTGGTCCGCCCAGCAGCAGCTCGATGCGGCAACCCCGGCTTCCCGCAACATTTATACATACAGTTCCAGTTCGTCGAATCACCTGACGTCATTCGACTATTCTGATCTCGACGCAACGGCGCAAGGGTATTTCTCAAATAAATGCACGTCGCTCGACCAGTGCACCACACTCTCGGCCACGCAGAAAGCGATTGCCAACGACGGGGCGGATCTGGTCAGCTATTTGCGTGGCGACAGCACAAACGCCTCTACAACGTCCCCGGTTTTCCGCCAGCGGGATCATGTGCTGGGCGATACCGTCGATGCGACGCCGGTCTTCGTGCAGGCGCCCACCTTCAATTTCAATGATTCGGTTTCGCCCAGCTACCAGGAGTTTCAGCAGGACAATGCAAGCCGCCAGGCAGTACTTTACATCGCGTCCAACGACGGCATGCTGCACGCATTCAACGCCACCAACGGCCAGGAAATGTGGGCCTATGTGCCGCGCATGGTACTGCCCAATCTCTACAAGCTGGCCGACGCGAATTATGCGACCAAGCACCAGTTTTTCGTGGACGGCACGCCGTCGGTATCGGACGTCTATGACACGACCGCGGGCAAATGGCGCACAATTCTGGTCGGCGGCCTCAACAGCGGCGGCGCCGGCTACTACGCGCTCGACATCACCGATCCCAGCAACCCGCAGGCGCTCTGGGAAATCTGCAACAACAGTGCGCTGTGCGCGAATTCGGATGCTGACCTTGGTGACAGTTACGGCGACCCGATCATCGGCAAGCGGGCGTCGGACGGCAAGTGGGTGGTGTTCCTGACGTCCGGCTACAACAACGTGCCGGCGGCCGACGGCGGTGTCGGTCCTTCCGGTGCAACCGGCCACGGCTACCTGTACGTGCTCGACGCAATCACCGGTGAAGTGCTGAACAAAATCGACGATGGCGTCGGAGGCGTAGCGGCATCCGATTGCCCGACCGGGTTTTCCGCGCCCTGCCCCAGCGGGTTGGCAAAAATCAGCGGCTGGACCGACAACTTCAACGTCGATAACTCCATCAAGTACATTTACGGCGGTGATCTGATGGGCAACCTGTGGCGCTTCGACGTGACAACTGCCACGCCGATCGTGCTGGATCTGGCGACGTTGAAAGATGCCAACGGCAAGCCGCAATCGGTGACGGCACAACCCGAGCTGGGAAATGTCAACGGCAATCGCGTGATCTACCTGGGCACCGGCCGTTATCTCGGTGTTACCGATCTGAGTGATCCGTCAACTCTGACACCGGCATTGCCCTATGCGTACCAGAACACCATCTACGGCATCAAGGACAACGGCGTGGCAAATGGCAATTTGAGAACCGGCGGAAACCTCGTGCAGCAGACGATCACCAATCAATCGGATACCTCGCGCACGATCAGCAGCAACGCCGTGAACTGGAATACGCAGATGGGGTTCTATCTCGACCTCGATCCGGGCGGCACCTCGCCCGGCGAGCGCGTCGTGCTGAGACCGCAACTCAACCTGGGAACGCTGGTGGTCACAACGGACGTGCCCAACGCCAATGCGTGCACCACCGGCGGCGATTCGTGGACCTACCAGCTCAATTATCTGACTGGCAGCTACGTATCGACAACCACCGGCATGCAGGCGGGGTACAAGACGACCGGATCACTGGTGGTCGGAAACGTGATCGTTCGCCTGCCGTCGGGACAGCTGAAGATTATCCAGACCACGGCCAGCGGCAAGAAAAATACGCTGGGGTTGAACATCGGCGGCGCCGGCCTGGGCGGAAAGAAAACCGGATGGCGCATGCTGGGCAACTAGCATTGCGCCGAATCGACTTCCGTTCAGGGCCGGCTTCGACGCAGCCGGTGCGCGCGATGCCAACTGCATACATCCCTTCGGGAAAGCACAGATAGCGAGGAGAAAAGCGGGTTACCGGCGTGCAATGATCAGTTCGTCATCGAGATAATTCATTTCGCCGAGCCCGCCGGACGTGCCGGTAAGGATTTCCGCCGGCTCGTCGAGCACGGCACGAACGAAATTCGGCAGCGCAAACAGCGCGCGGTGAGTGTCGCCGTTGTAGAACTGAAGATCCGCAACGCCGCGCGCGGCAAGCCGTTGCTGCACGTCGTCGCTGGAAAATCGCAGCGGATCGGTGCCGTGTGACGCCGTCGCCATGCCCCACCACGTCCCGTACAGCGGGATGTACACCAGGTATGGCCGCACGATCGGAAACACCGCCCGCAGTGTCGCGATGATGCGGCTGAAATGCTGCGGCTGACTCACCGGCGATTCCACATGCAGCGACAACACGCCCTGCTCTCCCAGTATCGCGGCGCACGCGGCATAGAATTCGCGCGTGTAGAGCGCGGCCGACGGGCCGACCGGATCGGTGAGATCGAGTACGATCAGATCAAAGCGCTGCTGTGCACTTTCGACGAACGCCTTGCCGTCGCCGATGCGCACTTCGAGCCGCGGGTCGTCGAACGCGCCGCGATGCACCGTCTGCAGACAGGTCTTCGCGGCATCGATCACGCCGGCGTCGATCTCGGCGAGCACGACGCGTTCGATGGTGCTGTGCTTGAGAAGCTCCTCCGAGCTGCCGCCGTCGCCGCCGCCGATCACCAGCGCCCGGCGCGGCTCGGGATGCGCAATCGCGGCCGGATGGACGATGTTTTCATGGTAGAAGAATTCGTCCCGCTCGGAGGTCATCACGATGCCGTCGAGCAGCAGCATGCGGCCGAAGCGCGGGGTGTCGACTACTTCGAGCGCCTGGTACCGGGTCTGCCGGCGCGCGATCGTGTGTGAGAGGCCGACATAAGTACCCCATCCTTCGGCCACCCGCTCCAGATGAAAGCGTTCGATGCGATCACGCTGCGCCATGCGCCGGCCTCAGGTGCGATCGACAGTAAAGAACCGCGGCTGCGCCGAGCCGAAAGTGCCGACCAGATCGTCGAACAGACGCCGCGCCTTGACGCGATTGTTATTGCTGTAGTTGCAGACATAGACATCGATCGTCACGGCGTCCTTCTCGGGCCAGGTGTGAACCGACAGATGCGACTCCGCCAGCACCACGACGCCGGTGACACCGCCGCCTTCGCCAAACTGGTGAAAATAGTCGCCGACTACCGTCAGTCCTGCGATCTGCACCAGCTCGAGGCAATGGCTGCGCAGCAGCTCGGCATCCAGAAAGTAGCGCCGGTCTCCCTGGCACTGGTGAAGATCGCCCATCAGATGCAGGCCGAGCGCCTTGGCGTCGCCCGCCGCGTCGATAGGAATAATTTTTTTCAGGCTGAGCGCCATCGTTACCCCCTTTAACGATCAAGGTAGCAACAGCGCCGGGTACACGGGTCCCGGTCGCTCCCACGGCATGGATAAACCATGCTAAAAAAACTGCGGCCCCCGCAATGTGAAAGGCCGCACGCCGTAAGTGTCGCCAGGGCCCCGTAAGGCCCCTTTGAAGTGTGATCTCGCCGCCAACAGCACGGCCGCAACCACCGATCGGCAGGCTCTACCGATTCCGCGAAGCGGAGAGAGCCGGGTTTATGCCGACCTTGGGAAAAACCCAAAAATTATATCATGTGACGTTGGCCTCTGAACAGGCCGATTGCATACGATGCAGAAAGCAGCGGGCAGTTTTACAACGGATTCCGAGCCGCCCGCCTGCTCGTCAGGCCGTCAGGTCACCTGCCGCTTCCGGCTGATAAAGTACTTTGATTACGCGAATGCGGCCACGGCCGCCGTAAGGCAGTTCGAACGCTGCACTTTGCCCGGCCGACCGCCCCAGCACCGCTTGACCAATCGGCGACAGGATCGAAATTCTGCCTGCGGCGGGATCAGCCATCTCCGGATAGGTGATCGTGATTTCGCGCGGCTCTCGCTCCGCTTCGTCCTGCACCAGGACACGCGAATTCATCGTCACCACGTCAGTCGGTATTTCGTCTGACGGCAGCACGCTGCCATGATCGAGCAGATCGTGAAGCGCTTCAGCGCGTTCGCGCGCGCCGTCACCGCGCGACTCCAACGCCCGCGCCAGGATGCTGAGCCGGGCCACATCGAGTTCGGTAAAGTGCATCATATTCTGCGTTGCCATATCTATCTCCGTAAGACGTCTGCGGCACACTAAAAACCGGACACCAAAAAACGTCGGCACCGCTTCCCGCCCCTTTGTGGCGATAAACGGTGCCAGAATCTGGTGTAACTAAATTCTATAAATAAGGTTACATTAAATCATCAAACAAATGATTTATAATAATATTTTAAACAAAATAAGGTATATATTAATATACTCTAATTATCGTATATAAGTATTATAGCGTGTTAAAATTAGCGGTCAATAGCTGTCTTGCTCATCCACGGGAGGGGCATGAGATT
>JBDZVW010000422.1:0-2591 GCA_040255885.1 Betaproteobacteria bacterium | reverse complement strand
TGGGATTACCGGTCAGGCAGTTCGATGCGGTGATCGTCGGCGGCGGGGGATCGGGATTGCGCACCGCGCTCGAGCTGGCGCGCGCCAATCTCAAGGTGGCGGTGCTGTCGAAGGTGTTTCCGACGCGCTCACATACCGTGGCGGCGCAAGGCGGTATCGCCGCATCACTCGGCAATATCGAGGAGGACAACTGGCACTGGCACATGTACGACACGGTCAAGGGCTCGGACTATCTGGGTGATCAGGACGCGATCGAATACATGTGCCGCAACGCGAACGAAGTCGTTTACGAACTCGAGCACTTCGGCATGCCGTTCGACCGCCTCGAAAACGGCCGCATCTATCAGCGCCCGTTCGGTGGGCAGACGCGCAATTACGGTGAATCGATCATGTCGCGCTCATGCGCGGCGGCCGACCGCACAGGCCATGCGATGCTGCACACGCTTTATCAGCAGTGCGTGAAGGCGGGTACGCATTTCCTGATCGAATGGATGGCGCTCGATCTGATCCGCGATGCCGAGGGCAGCGTGCTCGGCGTAACTGCGCTCGAAATGGAAACCGGTGAAGTGATGTTGCTGCATGCCAAGGCGACGGTATTCGCGACCGGCGGCGCCGGGCGCGTTTATGCGGCGACCACCAATGCGTTCATCAACACCGGCGACGGACTGGGCATGGCGGCGCGTGCCGGCATTCCGCTCGAGGACATGGAGTTCTGGCAGTTTCATCCGACCGGCCTGTTCGGTGCCGGCGTGCTGATCACCGAGGGCGTGCGCGGCGAGGGCGGTTATCTGCTGAACAAGGACGGCGAGCGCTTCATGGAGCGCTATGCGCCGAACGCAAAGGACCTTGCGAGCCGCGACGTGGTGGCGCGCGCGATGGCGACCGAAATCAAGGAAGGTCGCGGCGCCGGCGACAACGGCGAGTATATTCTGCTGAAGCTCGATCATCTGGGCGAGGAGGTGATCAGCAAGCGGCTGCCCGGCATCCGTGAAATTTCCCGCAAGTTCGCGAACGTCGACCCGGTGCACGAACCGATCCCGGTGGTGCCGACCTGCCACTATCAGATGGGCGGCGTGCCGGCGCATTTTCATGGCCACGTCGTGATTCCGCAGAACGGCAATGACGAAACGCCGGTGCCGGGGTTCTACGCGGTCGGCGAATGCTCGTGCGTGTCGGTGCATGGCGCGAACCGGCTCGGCACCAATTCGCTGCTCGACCTGGTGGTGTTCGGCAAGGCCGCCGGTCAAAGCATCACCGAAGACCTGAAAGCCGACGGCGCCCACAAGCCGCTGCCGAAAGACGCCGGAGAACTGACGCGGGCGCGGCTGGCGCGCCTTGAAAACCAGCGCAACGGCGAGTCGGTGGCCGAGGTCGGCGCGGAAATGCGCGCGATCATGCAGAAGCACTGCGGCGTGTTCCGTTTCCCCGATCTGCTGCACGAAGGCGTTGCCAGGATCAAGGCGCTGGCGGAGCGCGCCGCGCATACCGAAATCCGTGACAAGAGCCGCGCATGGAACACCGCGCGCATTGAGGCACTCGAACTCGATAACCTGATGGAAACCGCGGTTGCGACGCTGATCTGCGCCGAAGCGCGCACCGAAAGTCGCGGCGCGCACGATCGCGTCGATTTCCATGAGCGTGACGACGTCAACTGGCTGAAGCATACGCTGTATTACAAGGAGGGTCACCGGCTGCAATACAAGCCGGTGCATGTGAAACCGCTGACGGTGGAACCGTTTCCGCCAAAGGCGAGGGTGTACTGAATGCAGGAATCAGAGATCAGGGGCTGGTAGTCAGAGCAAAGCGTGCGGCGTGGTGCTTTGCGCGCCGGAAAATTTCTCCAGTCCCGGGCCCCCGGTCCCCAGAACAAGGCTGAGCGCACATGAGATTTTCGATCTACCGCTACAACCCCGAGGTTGATGCGAAACCGTACATGAAGGACTACGACATCGAGCTTGATTCGCATGACCGCATGCTGCTCGACGCGCTGCTCAAGATCAAGCAACAGGATGACAGCCTCAGTCTGCGCAAATCGTGCCGCGAGGGCGTGTGCGGCTCGGACGCGATGAACATCAACGGCAAGAACGGGCTCGCGTGCATCACGCGGCTGGCGGATCTGAAGGAACCGGTGGTGATCCGGCCGCTGCCGGGCCAGCCGGTGATACGCGATCTGATCGTCGACATGTCGCAACTGTTCAAGCAGTATCACTCGGTCAAGCCGTACGTGGTAAACAACGATCCGCCGCCGGCACGCGAACGGCTGCAATCGCCCGAGGAGCGCGAGGCGCTGAACGGTTCGTACGAATGCATCCTGTGCGCCTGCTGTTCGACCGCATGTCCGTCGTTCTGGTGGAACCCCGACAAGTTCGTCGGCCCGATGGGACTGATCCAGGCCTACCGTTTCATTGCCGACACGCGTGACCAGATGACGAACGAGCGGCTGGACAATCTCAACGATCCGTACCGGCTGTTCGCCTGCCACGCGATCATGAACTGTACCGACGTCTGCCCGAAGGGACTGAATCCGAGCGCGGCGATCGGCAAGATCAAGTCGATGCTGACCAAGCGCATGCTATGACCGCACTGGGCCG
>JBDZVW010000085.1:0-9806 GCA_040255885.1 Betaproteobacteria bacterium | reverse complement strand
AGTTATTTTTAATAACCCGATAGTGACGCAGTAATTTGGTAATGGAAGGAGATTGAAAATGTTGCACATCATCGCTATTGCAGTTCAATCGTTGATTGCCGCGGGCTTGGTTTATGGTGCCTATCAGGTCATGTGGAATGGCCGCCGCGAAACAGGCCAACGCTGAGCACCTGGTCGGATCCGGCGCCGCCGGCAACGCCCACCCGGAGTCGCGGGTGGCCGGCGACCCCGGAGCCGGTCCGGCCGTGATACACAAGCTCGTCGCGTTCCAGCGCCGGCGCATTGCCGATCATCTGATGCGGCTGTCGACAGCCGATCGCCGATTGCGCTTCGGCATGTGCCTCAGTGACGAGGCGGTGCGCCGTTACGTCGAGCGCATCGACTTTGTGCGCGACGAAGTCTTCGGCATTTTCGGTGACGGCCTGACGCTGATTGCGGTCGCGCATCTTGCGTTCGATCCTGCGCATGCCTGTGCCGAGATCGGGCTGAGCGTGGATCGTGACTGCCGCGGACGCGGTTACGGCCATGCGCTGCTTCAGCATGGCCGGCTGCATGCGATCGGCCGCGGGTGCCGGACGTTGTACATGCATTTCCTGTCGGAAAACGGGGCAATTCGCCATCTTGCAGCGAAGGCCGGCCTCAGGGTCGTGATGGCGCAGGGCGAAGCGGACGCGATGCTGGTGTTGCCCGATCGCCGGCATGACGACATGGCACGCGAGCCTGCTCGCGAGCGGGTCGCGCTGGCGGATTGCCGGCTCAGGCAGCGGGCCCGGCGGCCGTCGGCTGAAACTCCCGGTCAGCGCCAGGTCGGGTGACGCGGCACGAGGCGTGCCGCTTTTTCGCGTACAATGCGAGGGTCGTCCGCGACATCCATAATCGGAAATGGATGATTCCATGATCAAAAGCATCGACCACATCGTTCTCACCACGCGCGATCTCGACCGCTGCGTGGATTTCTATACCCGCGTGCTTGGCATGCGGCTGGAACGTTTCGGAAACGGACGTCTGGCGCTCAAATTCGGCAACCAGAAGATCAACATTCATCCACCCGGCATGAGTGGCGTGAAGAAGGCGCAGGAGCCGATACCGGGTGCGCTCGATCTGTGTTTTCTGGCGGACCGGCCGCTCGACGAAGTGATTGCGGCGCTCGGACGTCACGAGGTGGCGATCGAGGAGGGGCCGGTGGCGCGTACCGGCGCGAATGGTCCGATCCGCTCGGTGTATCTGCGTGATCCGGACGGCAACCTGGTAGAAATCTCGGAACCTGCCCCGGCCTGACATGGTGCTCGTCACGGTGCGCCAGGGGCAGCTCGCGTTTGGCCATGCGGCATTGCTCGATCATGTCGATCTCGCCGTCGAACGCGGCGAGCGCGTCGCGCTGATCGGCCGCAACGGCAGCGGCAAATCCAGTCTGCTGCGGGCCATCGCCGGCGAACAGGCGCTCGATGACGGGGAGATCCTGCATCAGCCGGGCGCCACGCTGGCGCTGGTGTCACAGGAGCCGCAGTTCGGAGCCGGCCACACTGTATTTCAAGCGGTCGCCGAGGGGCTGGGAGACGTCTGCCGGCAGCTTGCCGAACATCGCGCCCTAGCTGCGCGCATCGCCGATGCGCCGGGAGCGGCCGATCTGGAGCGGCTGCATGCATTGCAGACCGAACTCGAGCATAACGACGCCTGGCGCGTGAAATCGCGCATCGACGCGGTCATTGAACGTCTGCAGCTGACCGCCGACGCGCGTTGTGATGCGCTGTCCGGAGGCACCCGCAAGCGCGTCGCGCTGGCGCGGGCGCTGGTGATGGAGCCCGATCTGCTGCTGCTCGACGAGCCGACCAACCACCTCGATCTGGAAACCATCGAATGGCTGGAAAGCCTGCTGACCGAGCGCGCCGGGAGCCTGCTGGTGGTGACGCACGACCGGCGCTTTCTCGACCGCGTTGCGACGCGGATTGCCGAACTCGATCGCGGGCAGCTCGCGAACTTCCCCGGCAGCTTTGCGCAATATCTGCGCCGCAAGGAAGAAGCGCTGGCAGCGGAAGCCCAGCAGAACCGGAAATTCGACAAGCTGCTGAAGCAGGAAGAGGCGTGGATACGCAGGGGCATCGAGGCCAGGCGCACCCGTAACGAAGGTCGCGTGCGGCGGCTGGAGCAACTGCGCCGCAGCCGCGCCGAGCGGCGTGATCGGGTGGGACGGGTCAATTTCGCGCTCGATGACGGCGAGCGTTCCGGCCGCATGGTGGTCGAAATGCACCACGTCACCAAGGGCTTCGGCGGGGCACCGGTCATTCGCGATTTTTCATGCCGCGTTCTGCGTGGCGACAAGGTCGGTATCGTCGGGCCCAACGGCTGCGGCAAGACGACCCTGCTGCGGCTGTTGCTGGGCGGACTGGAGCCGGACAGCGGCGACGTGCGGCGCGGCTCGCGGCTCGACATCGCCTATTTCGACCAGATGCGCGAGCAGCTCGACGAGGACGCGACGCTGGCCGATACCATCAGCCAGGGTTCGGAATTCATCGAGGTCGGCGGCGTACGCAAGCACGTGATCAGCTACCTCGGCGATTTCCTGTTTCCGCCGGAACGCGCGCGCGCGAAGGTGTCGGCGCTGTCGGGCGGAGAGCGCAACCGCCTGCTGCTGGCACGCCTGTTCTCGCGGCCGGCGAACCTGCTGGTGCTCGACGAGCCGACCAATGATCTCGATATCGAGACGCTGGAACTGCTCGAAATGCTGCTGCAGGATTTCACCGGCACGTTGTTCCTGGTAAGCCACGACCGCGCCTTTCTGGATAATGTCGTAACGCAGGTGATCGCGTTCGAAGGCGGCGGCGTACTCAAGGAATACGCGGGTGGCTACGAGGACTGGCAGCGTGCCCGCACCGTTGCCGAAACGCCTTCAGCCAGACTGCGAAATGCCACAAAGCCGCCTGCAACGCGCGAGCCGCGGCCGGCACGGCGCGAGCGCCTGAGCTACAACGAGACGCGTGAGCTGGCGGCGCTGCCGGCAAAAATCGATGCGCTGGAACGCGAGCAGGCGGAAATCACCGGGCGACTGGCCGATGGCGCGCTCTACCGCGACCAGCCAGACGAAGTCAAGCAGCTGCAATCTCGCTTTGCTGCGATAGAAGCAGAGTTGATGCAAAGCCTGACGCGATGGGAAGCGCTGGATTCACGCGCAAAAGCCGCAAGCCAGGCGCCGTGACCGGCGTCCGGCGAGCGGCTTCGTGGTCGGTATCGGGACAGCTCAGCGCGTCGGCGGCCAGACCCTGAAGACCGTCGGCGATGTCTGTGCCAGTGTCGGCGCAGTGATCTTGCTGCCGGAGTTGTCCGCCGCGTTTTGCGGGCCATCATTGCCGGATGCGGCCGGCGAACCGGCGGCTGGTGCCGACTCTGCAGCGGCGGCGGGGCCGGTATCCGGATGAGAAGGGTTGATCGCTGAAGACGACGGCCGCGAATTGCCGTCGTTGCGTGGCGGGAATTCGGCGGCGCCGTCACCATCGCCATCATCCGCACCATCCGGTGAGCGCACCTGTTCCACCTGTGCGCGGCGGCGCTGCCGGTAAGCATCGCGGGTGAAGGTGTACGGGTCGAGCGCCGCCTGTTCCAGGATGTTGCTGGCTTTCAGAAGCTGCGCCCGGTTGTCGATTATGCGCAATCCGTACAGCGTATTCCGCGTCGGCACGTCACTGAAAATATAGTATTGGGCGTCGGCATAAGCGTCGACCCCGAGACCGGCGGCGTCCCGGAAATCACTCGGTCCGAAGAACGGCAGCACGAGATAGGGGCCCGAGTCCACCCCCCATCGCGCCAGCGTCAATCCGAAGTCGTTATTGTGCTTCGGGATTTTGAACGCGCTCGCAACGTCTATCATTCCCAGCAGGCCGAATGTCGTGTTCACGGTGACGCGTGCAATGCTGTCAAATCCCTGTTCCGGTCTGGCTTGAAGGAAACTGTTAAGGGCGTTAAGTATATCTCTGATGTTCGAGAAGAAATTGTGGACGCCGGTGCGTGCCATCTGCGGCACGACGTCGGTATAAATCGTTGCCGCAGGCTTCAGCAGCAGATGATCGACGGTATCGTTGAAGTGATAGACCCCGCGGTTGAACGGCTCCAGCGGATCCTGCGGGTTGCTGGCGGTCGTGGCACAGCCACTCAGAAGAATCGCCCCGGCTATGGAAAACGAAGCAAGGGCACGGCGCAATGGAATGGTCATGAGAAATGACAATGCAAATGAAGTTACTGTAGTAACGTTTAGTGTGAACGGCAAATTATAACGGCACTTCGACGTTATCGGAACAGACGGCGTGGCGCAGCGGAACGATGGCATATATTTATGTATATTATTAATATATGCTTGTAAATATTTGTTTAATACATTAATTTATAATTTCTAAAAGTGCTTCTGAGCGCGTCTGATAAGATGACGCGCCTATACACGATATTCCGACCGACAGAAGGAGAACAGCAACATGGATCTCGGTATTTCCGGAAAAAACGCGCTGGTGTGCGCGGCCAGCAAGGGGCTGGGCCGCGCGTGTGCATTCTCGCTGGCGCGTGAAGGCGCGAACGTGACGATCGTCGCCCGCACCCGCGAGACGCTGGACAGAACGGCCGACGAGCTGCGCGCGGCGACGGCCGCCACGATCAACGCCGTCGCGGCGGACATCACGACCGCGGAGGGGCGTGCCGCGGCGCTGGCCGCCTGCCCCGATCCGGATATCCTGGTGAACAATGCCGGCGGTCCGCCGCCCGGCGACTTCCGGGCGTGGACGCGCGATGACTGGATCAAGGCGCTCGACGCCAACATGCTGACGCCGATCGAACTGATCAAGGCCACGGTGGACGGCATGATCGCGCGCGGCTTCGGTCGCATCGTCAACATCACGTCGAGCGCGGTCAAGGCACCGATCGACATTCTGGGGCTGTCGAACGGCGCGCGTTCCGGGCTGACCGGGTTCGTTGCCGGCATCGCGCGCAAGACGGTGCGCCACAACGTGACGATCAACAATCTGCTGCCGGGACAGTTTGCCACCGATCGCCTGCGCGCGAACACGAAGGCGGCGGCCGACAGGGACGGGCAGGATTTCGACAAGGTGTGGAGTGCGCACGCCGCGGCAATTCCGGCGGGACGCTTCGGCGATCCGGCGGAATTCGGAGAACTATGCGCGTACCTGTGCAGTGCGCAGGCCGCGTACCTCACCGCCCAGAATTTTCTGATCGACGGCGGACGCTATCCCGGTACCTTCTGACGAGGTGCTATACTTTTTGGACGATTGCCACCGGGCGGTGCTGCAGCAACTGCGCCGCCCGTTCACTTCATTCCGAGGGATCCGATCATGTTGCAAGAAGTCAGCAAGGAGCGCTCAGCAGTTTCGCTGAAAGACATGCGGCTGTTCCGGCAGCAGTGCTACATCAACGGCGGATGGGCCGACGCCGACAGCAAGCGCACGTTCGCAGTGACGAATCCGGCGGATGACGCCGAACTCGGCACCGTTCCGGACATGGGGGCGGCCGAGGCGCGGCGCGCGATCGAGGCCGCCAGCGCCGCGCTGCCCGGGTGGCGCGCGCTGACCGCGAAGGAACGCGCCGCGATCCTGCGCAAATGGTTCACGCTGATCCTGGAAAACCAGGAAGATCTCGCGCTGCTGATGACGCTGGAGCAGGGCAAGCCGCTGGCCGAATCGCGCGGCGAAATCGGTTACGGCGCGGCGTTCATCGAGTGGTTTGCCGAAGAAGGCAAGCGCATCTACGGCGACACCATTCCGCAGCACCAGGCCGACAAGCGCATCGTCGTGATCAAGCAGCCGGTCGGCGTGTGCGCGGCCATCACGCCGTGGAATTTTCCGAGTGCGATGATCACCCGCAAGGTGGCGCCGGCATTCGCGGCCGGCTGCACGATGGTGATCAAACCGGCCGAGCAGACGCCGTTTTCCGCGCTCGCACTGTGCGAGCTGGCCGAACGCGCGGGGCTGCCGAAAGGGGTGCTCAACATCATTACCGGCGACGCGCCGGCGATCGGCAAGGAACTGACGGGCAACCCGCTGGTGCGCAAGTTCTCGTTCACCGGCTCCACCGAAATCGGCAAGCTGCTGATGGGCCAGTGCGCCGGCACCATCAAGAAGGTGTCGCTGGAACTGGGCGGCAATGCGCCGTTCATCGTGTTCGACGACGCCGATCTCGACGCTGCGGTGGAAGGCGCGATGATCTCGAAGTACCGCAACACCGGCCAGACCTGCGTGTGCGCGAACCGCATTTTCGTGCAGGACAGCGTCTATGACGCGTTCGCGAAGAAGCTGACCGAAAAGGTGAACGCGATGAAGGTCGGCAGCGGGCTGGAGGCGGGCGTCACGCAGGGGCCGCTGATCGACATGAACGCGGTGAAGAAAGTCGAGGAACACGTCGCCGATGCGCTGCAGAAGGGCGCCAAGGTGCTGACCGGCGGCAAGCGGCACGCGAAGGGCGGGACGTTCTATGAGCCGACGATTCTGGCCGAGGTGACGCCGAAGATGAAGGTGACCAACGAAGAAACCTTCGGACCGGTGGCGCCGCTGTACCGTTTCAAGGCCGAGAACGAGCTGATCGGACTTGCGAACGACACACCGTACGGGCTGGCGGCGTATTTCTACAGCCGCGACATCGGGCGCATCTGGCGCGTCGCCGAAGCGCTGGAATACGGCATCGTCGGCATCAACACCGGCATCATCTCGACCGAAGTGGCGCCGTTCGGCGGCATCAAGGAATCCGGCATCGGCCGCGAGGGCTCGAAGTACGGGATCGAGGAATTCCTCGAAGTGAAGTACCTTTGCATGGGCGGCATCAATAAATAAAACGCAGAGATCAGGAGTCAGGGATCGGGATTCAGGAAGTGTTTCGGGCGCGGTGAGTGCGCCGCATTATTCAGCTGAATCCTGAATCCCGCCTTTGAATCCTGCCTTCCGATGCATATCCTCGGTCTCGATCACGTCGTATTGCGCGTGCAGGAAATGAATCGCGTGATGCGCTTTTACCGCGATGTGCTGGGATGCAGCGTTGAACGGGTGCGGGACGATCTCGGCCTGGTGCAGTTGCGTGCCGGCCAGTCCCTGATCGACCTGGTGGCGGTCGACGGTGAAATCGGGCGCAAAGGCGGCAGGGCGCCCGGCACCAAAGGCCACAACATGGACCATCTGTGCCTGCGCATCGAGCCGTTCGACCAGGCGGCGCTGACCGCGCACCTGATCGGCCACGGCGTTCTTCCGGGAGAGGTCGGCATGCGTTATGGTGCCGACGGCTTTGGTCAATCGATATACATCAGTGACCCGGAAGGCAATGTCGTCGAACTGAAGGGACCGCCCGATTCCGGTTATCGGGAACGTCCGGCCTGAAAAAACGGCGCCACTGGCGCCGTTTTTCGTTGTGAACCGGAATCTGATCCGCTTACTGTATCTTTGCCTTTTCGCGCAGGTCCGCCATCGCCTTGTTGATGACTTGCTGCTGCGCTTCGTGCTCCAGCGCCGGCCGCATTTTTTCGAATGACGGCGCACGATAGGGCCGTTCGCCGTCAAGCCGGATCACGTGCCATCCGAACGGGGAATGTACCGGCTTATCGGCGACTTCTCCCTTCTTCATCTTTTCCAGCGCATCGGCAAACGGCTTCACGAAACGGCCGATCGGCTGCCAGCCGAGATCTCCGCCACGCGCGCGCGACGCCGGATCCAGCGATTTCTGGTCGGCCAGCCTTTCGAATTTTGCTCCCTTCTTCAACTGCGCAATGATGCTGTTGGCTTCGCTTTCGCTTTTCACGAGAATCTGGTGCACGTGATATTCCCGGGTGCCCATCGTCTGCTTGAACTGGGCGTAGTCCTTGCGCAACTCGGAGGTTGACGGCGGATTCTTCTTCAGAATGTCATCGATATAGGCATTGACCAGCACCTGTTCGCGCGCCAGATCCATCTGCACCCGCACATCGCGCCGTTTGTCGAGCCCCAGCTTGACCGCCTGCTGGCGCACCAGTTCGCGGTTGATCATCGTGTTGCGAATCGCTTCCCGTAACTGCGGCGAGTCCTGCCGGCCGTGTTCGGTCTGCTCCTTCACCAGAAAATCGAGGCGCGATTCCGGAATGGCGGTGCCGTTGACCGTGGCGGCCGTATCCGCCGAAAACGCCGGCGTCGCGGCAAACGTCCCGGCCAGCGCCATCAGCAGTGCCGGGAGAAAGTACTTCGGTCGCATAAATGTCCCTTGACAGATTGAAAGAAGTTATCGCGGCGTCGTCGCGATCTGTTGCTCATCGGGCGTCTGCGCGTTGATCGACAATGCATGAATGCCATTCTGCATCAGATCGCCGAGCGCAGCATAGACCATGCGATGCCGCAGTTGCACGGCTTTTCCGTCGAACTGCCGCGACACGATCGCGACGTGGAAATGGCCGCCGCTCTTCGCCCCCTCGTGCCCGATATGTTTGCGGCTCTCGTCCGCGATGTCGAGCGACAGCGGCGCAAGCGGCTGCAGCCGGCTGCGTATCTGCTCGGTCATGTCCATTACGGCAGTGCCTTGTTGAACGGCTTGACCACGACCTTGGCGTAGACGCCGGCGGCGGCGTAGGGATCGGCGTCAGCCCAGGTTTGCGCCGCTTCGAGCGAGGGAAATTCGGCAACGATCAGGCTGCCGGAAAATCCCGCGCTGCCCGGGTCCGGACTGTCGATGGCCGGACACGGACCGGCCAGTATCAGCCGGCCCGCTTCCTGTAGATCGGTGAGCCGTTTCAGGTGGGCCGGCCGCGCTGCGCGCCGCCGCTCCAGTGAAGTCGGCGTATCTTCTCCGACGATCATGTACAGCATCATTCGTTCCTTTTGTCTTCGACGTATTTCGACAGCATCGCCGCCTGCAGGATGACGAACACCACCATCAATCCGATGCCTCCGAACAGCTTGAAATCGACCCAGGTGTTGGTGGAATAGTTGAAGGCGACGTAGAGATTGAGAATGCCCATCAGCGCGAAAAAGCCGATCCACATTCCGAGCAGCTTGCGCCATACCGGATCGGGCAGGCTTACCTGCGATTCCATCATGGTGCGGATCAGGTTCTTGCGAAACAGGACCGCTCCGCCCAGCAGGGTGCCCGAAAACAGCCAGTAGAGCACCGTCGGCTTCCACTTGATGAAGGTTTCGTCGTGCAGCAGCAGCGTCGCGCCGCCGAACACGACGATGACGGCCAGACTCACCCACAGCATCTTGTCGACGCTGCCCTTGCGCCACCAGACCCAGCCGATCTGCACGAAAGTGGCCGCGATCGCCACGGCCGTCGCGAAATAAATGCCGTGGATCTTGAACGCAACAAAAAACAGGATGATCGGAAACGCATCAAACAGGAATTTCATCGGACCGGAGTGCCTGTGTACTCAATGCCAGTGAAGTTGCTGCAGACGGGAGCGGCAGATGCACGACCGCGCCGGCCACGGGCGGCGGGGCGCATGTTCGGAATGCGAACAATGCGCTTCAACCGGGCTTTGTGGGGCCGGGCAATGCGTCGGATCGATGCCGCCAGTCAACAACCTCGCTGATTCACCGTGACGGTTTGAACTGAGGCGATATTATGTAGGTTCGACTGCCGGCTGTCTATTTTCAGAGGTCAGGATTCAGAGCTCGGAAGTGGGGACAGGATCACGAGTCCGGATTTCGGGAACGGAATTCAGCTTGAGCGCCCGTTAAGCGAGGGCGCAGCACGTTTTGCTGAATCCCGATCCCTGAATCCCGACTCCTGCAATGCTACGCTGCGATCAGCTCGCGCAGCACGAACGGCAGGATGCCGCCATGCACGTAGTAATCGACTTCGATCGG
>JBDZVW010000084.1:0-9918 GCA_040255885.1 Betaproteobacteria bacterium | reverse complement strand
CGATCTTCCAGGTCGCCAACTACTGGCTCGTCGAAGACCTCTTCAAGGCCGTGCCGGAGATGATCAAGGAACTGTCCTGATGGGGCGTGAGGTGTGAAGCGTAAGGAGTGAGGTGTAAATAGCACGGTGCGGCTCTCACCATTGTTCTTCTTCCAGAGCGCCGACGGCGAGATTTCTCCTGACAGGTCGCTAATTTTCGAAGCCGGTTGAGGCAACCACGCTTTTTCGGCAATCTGTCAGTGGATGTTCAGGTGGTTTGTCGCATTGCCGGACGCGCCCTGTCGTATTCCAGCTGCTTCGCGCGCCACAATGCCGAAACTGCGTCGGCTTCCGGGCCGATGCGCGTGGCGTGCTTCGCGACCGCCGCATGGACGTCCAGCAGCGTGCCGTAGGCGTCGAACATGCAGAGCCGGATTGGATGAGTCATGGCTGCTTCTCCGTCGGTTGACAGCGGTACGGGCGCAGCTGCGGGGTCACCGCTTTTGCCCGGCACCGGGAAACCGTTCCACGTGAAAGTCGCCATCGCGGCCCCAGTAAATCGCGCGCTTGCCGCGGAGGAAAACACCGTAGCTCACGCAACCGGCGGCCACGATACGGCGCAGGAACTCCGCGTAGTCGATCGCGTTGCGCTGGATCGCGCGCAGCGCGGCCGTGATCTGATCCTGCGCAAAGCTTTCCGCAACTGGTACCGCAGGCGAGAATGGCAAGGGTTCCACGTGCGAGGTACCCGAGGGCATGTAGTAGGTTTTTTCGAGACGTACGAGGTCTGCTTCGTAGCGCTCGAAACCCGCGCCAACCAGGCGCTGCACCACTTGCGGAAAAGGCATGTTCCGATTGAAAGAACCGTCGGTGCATTCGTGGATGATGCTTGTGTCGATGTTCGTTGTCGTTTGCATGATGCTTTCCTTTCCTGTCATAGCCGCCATCGGTCGGGCGGCACATGCGGATCGTAGACTGGAAGGATGGCCTGGTATTGTAAAAATGCGACATCGGCTAGCGATTGATTTTGATAAATCGGGCGGGCGTCATTCCGGCAAGCCCGGAGAAGTTGTGTATCAAGTGTGGCTGATCTGCATAGCCGGCGTCGAGCGCGAGATCGACCGGGCGCTGCGAGTGAAGCTGGCCGGCAACCCATTCAAAGCGTACCAGTGACGCGTAAGTTTTGGGGCCTACGCCGACCTCGGTGCTGAACAGGCGTTCCAGCTGTCGCCGCCCGACTTGCAGATCATGCGCCAGCGCCCCGATGCGCTGCACGCCGTTGGTCTGGTTGATGCGCCGGATCGCCTCGGCGATTGCGGGATGGACGGTGTGCGTGGTGCGTACCGCGAGCTGCAGCAGACAGTCCTGCACCCTCGCCACGAAGCATTCGGTTGAAATGGTGTCCTGCACGGAATCGATCATGGCTGCCGCCATTCGTCCGCCGAGGACATCCTGCAGCGCCACGTGGCGATCGGTCAGCGCGCTCATCGGGCAGCCGAGCAGGGTGTGACCGCCGGCCGGCGAAAGATAAGCCAGAGCGGAATGCGTACCGGGTTCGGCGCGGAAGAGGCGAGTGCCGCTTTGCAGGCCCGTGACGCCCGCGGGTGCGAGCCGGGATTCGCCGTTGGCCTGCACTGCGGACAACCGGCCGCGCCACTGGAATCCGATCACGGCATGAGGCGCGGGCAGGACACGATGCGATTCTTCGGAGGCGATCGTTGGATCGGTCTGGACCAGTAGCGCCTGCACATGGGGTACGAGCGCCGGATGCAGCGGAACGCGACGATAGCCCGGCGCAACATTGTTCCAGTCGGTCGGGCGAGAAGCCTGATGCACGGGGGGCGCAGAGAAAGCGGCGCGATTCGTCATGGTGGAAGCGGCTTGGCACCGGGTTTTTCTAACTGGCGGCGTCGGGAAAGGTGATGTGTGCCAGTTGCGCTTCCGCCTCAAGCGCGGCTGTCACTTCGGCGCTCAGCGGAATGCCGTCGCAGCTGCGCTCATGTTCGGTGCGCGCTTCGCGTTCACCGGGGATCAGGATCTCGTCGAAGCCGGCGGCGCGCGGCTGCGCTTTCATGCGTTCGACCAGCGTGTCCATTCGTTCGGCGAAGCTGTCGCGCGGCATGAAAAGATCGGGCCGGATCACGATGAACAGATGTCCGACATCCTGTGGCCGTGTGAAATCGGTGTGCGGATTGCCGACGGTGCCGCCGAACGCGGCGCCCGACAGCACGCCGCCGAAGATGTCCATCACTGCTGCGAGCGCCGCGCCCTTGACGCCGCCGAACGGCAGCATCGTTCCGCCCGCCATCACGTCACGCGGATCGGTGGTCGGATAGCCGTCGGCGTCGAGCGCCAGACCCGGCGCAATCGGCTCGCCGTTCTGCGCCGCGATATAGACGTTGCCGCGCGCCAGCACGCTCATTGCCATGTCGAGCACGAAATCGGAACGCTTGCCGCCGGGCACACCGATCGCCAGCGGACTGGTGCCGAAGAACGGCGCACGGCCACCCCATGGCGGCAGCGCCGGTGACGCATTGGTGAACGCCATTCCGATCATGCCGGCCTTGATCGCCTGCAGTACGTAATAGGCAGCCATGCCGTAGTGAGTGCTGCGCCGTACCGACACCAGTCCGATGCCGGCATCGCGTGCAAGTCCGATCCCGTGCTGCATCGCGCGCGTGCCGACCACTGCGCCCATGCCGTTGTCGCCGTCGACCGTCGCGACGGCGCCGGTTACCGGCGTGATGCGAATGTCGGGATGCGTGTTGACGATTTGCCGGCGCACCCGTTCGAGGTAGGTCGGCACGCGGAACACGCCATGCGTATCGACGCCGCGCAGATTCGCGGTTACCAGACAGTCGGCAACGGTCGCGGCATCGCCGGCCGGAATCCCGGCATGCTCGAACAGTGCCGCCACGAAGCGGCGCAGCAACGGCGCGGCAATCAGCGTTGGAGTCACATTTTGTAACACTTGGATACGTAACGGGCGTCGTGAATTTGATAGCATTCTATCAAGCATCATGCTGGAAGTCTGAACAGGTGCATATTCATTCTTCCACGAATTCGCGGCGAACGGATGGCGCTGCCGTTCGTCCAATCATCACGAGCCGGCTTGTTCCGGATCTACCGAGCGCAAAGGAGGCGTCATGAAACAGGCAAAAGCGACGCTGGCGCTGGCGGCAATACTGCTGGCGGTCACCGCAGGCGTGCCGGCGCTGGCCCACGGCGGAGGCCATCATGGCGGGCACCACGGCTGGCACGGCGGTCATCACGGCGGCTGGCATCATCATGGTTCGCGCGTGCATTTCGGCCTGTTCGTCGGCGCGCCGGGATTCTGGTATGACCCTTGGCCCGCCCCCTATCCGTACTATCCGTATTCGTACTATTATCCGCCTGCTGTCGTGGTGCAGTCCTCGCCACCGGTCTACATCGAACGCGACGGCAACACCGCGGCGCCGGGGGCATCCGATTACTGGTACTACTGTGCGGATGCGAAACGCTATTATCCGTACGTGAAGCAATGTCCGGGCGGCTGGCAGCGCATCACGCCACATCCGCCTCCACCTCCATCGTGATCTGATCGGGAACTGCCATGATTCGTCCCGCTTTTCGAGTTCTGATACCGGCATCGCTGCTGTTGGTGGCGGCGTGCACGACCATGCCGAGCGGCCCCAGCGTAATGGCGCTGCCGGGCAGCGGCAAGAGTTTCGACCAGTTTCGCGCCGATGATTTCTACTGCAGGCAATACGCCGGTACGCTGATCGGCGGCACCACGCCGTCCCAGGCCGCAACCAGCAGTGGCGTGACGAGCGCGGTTGCGGGCACTGCGCTTGGTGCCGCGGCCGGTGCCGCGTTCGACGGCGGCCGCGGGGCGGCGGCTGGTGCCGGTGCCGGGCTGCTGCTGGGATCGTTGATGGGCACCGGCGCGGCGCAGACGTCGAGCTATGCGCTGCAGCAGAACTACGACGCCGGCTACATCCAGTGCATGTATGCGAAGGGCGAACGGGTTCCGGTATCGGGCCGTTTCATTTCTTCGTCGCCTAACGGCGAAGCTCAGCCCCAACCGCAGTACGCGCCGCCGCCACCGCCGGACGAGTATCAGCCGAAGTATCCGCCGCCACCGCCCGGCCGCTGACCGCCGCGGCGAAATGCCGCTCCATCTCGCGCCGGAATTTCACTGCGTCGCTGTTGGCGTCGAACGCGACGTCGGACCAGCGCACCGGTGCATCGGCGGCCACCGGGTTGAGCAGTTTCACCTTGTGCGCGAGGCCCAGCGGCAGTCCGCCGAGCGCGAGTGAGTCCGCCGCCGGCATGAGCCTGCCGTAAACCGTGTAGCCGCCTTCGCCGTCGAGCGTCTCGCCGGCTTTCAGCGCGCGCTTTGCGGTGGCCACCACGTCGCCTACGAAGTTCTGCGGCGCGCCGGTCGGTTCTCCGCGGGTGCCGACCGATGCGACCGAAATACCGAGCTCCAGTCCGATCAGGTGATACGGTTTGTGCATCGCGGTGTAGCGGCCGCTGTCGTCGGTGACGAGGCCGTACTCCGCGAAGCATCGCTTCACGTAATCGGTGTCGGCGCAAAACGTGACGTAGACGCCCCAGCGCAGATCGCGAAACACCGGCCGCCCGTCGCGTTCGACACTGGAAACGACCTCCACCTGACCATGATGATGCAGTTGCCCGCCGCATGCGCGCGGCCGCAGCACGCGCGCGAGATCGTCGACGCCGCACGGCGGAAAGTGCAGACCGTCCGGCGCCGGCAGCAGGCCGGTTGCGTTGGCGACCGCCGCCATTTCGATTGCCGATTTGGTGCCGTCGAGGAACGAGTTGAACATCTGCGCATTGAAATCGCCCTGTGCCACCATCTCGGGCGTGAAGCCGTAATACGGCCATACCGTGTCCGGCGTCGAGCGGTGATACTCGGGCAGATACTTGGTGCCCTTGCCGGCGGCAACGATTTCGAATCCGGCGGCGCGGGCCCAGTCCACCAGTTCGCAGATCAACGCCGGCTGATCGCCGTAGGCAAGGGAATAGACGATGCCGGCCTGCGCCGCCTTGTGCGCGAGCAGCGGCCCGGCCAGCGCGTCGGCCTCGACGTTCACCATCACGACATGCTTGCGATGCTCGCAGCAGGCGAGCACGTGACGAATCCCGGCGGCGGGATTGCCGGTGGCATCGATGACGATGTCGATGTGCGGCGACGCAATCACCGCCATCGCGTCATCGACGATGCAGGTCGTTTCCTTGCGTGCGGCCTCCTCCAGCGAGCGGGCGCCGATGCGGTCGGCGCTCCAGCCGGTACGCGTCAGCGATGCGCGCGCGCGATCCGGCGACAGGTCGGCGACGCCGACGAGATGTATGCCGGGCGTCTTGCGCGCCTGCGACAGATACATCGAGCCGAACTTGCCGGCGCCGATCAGCGCGATGCGCAGCGGTTTGCCGTCGGCGGCGCGTTTGCGCAACAGCGTGTACAGGTTCATTGACTTGCTCCTTTGCGAAAACCGGGCAGCGGACGTGCGCTGTCCGCACCGAATGCGGAAACCTTATGCAACCCGGGACAATGGCTTCAGCGCCTGTTCCGGCGTGCCGTCCTTCCACGGCAACGCCACCTCGTAGGGTGTGATCAGGCAGTCGTCCGGCAGGCATTCGATCGGCGTGAAATCGCGATGCGCGATGTACTCCGGCCGCTTGAAGCGCCGGATGTGGTTCGACACCGCGCACAGGCTGAGATAGACGTTCACCCGATCCCACGGTGAAAGATTCGCTGTCGAGGCGTGGACCAGACAGGAATGGAACATGATCATCGATCCCGCCGGTCCCTTGGGCGCGACGATGCCGCCGCGCGCGACCAGTTGGCGGATCAGGTCATTGCTGATCGTCCACAGCGGATAGCTGGTCGTTGACGTGTCATGCCCGGCGTCGACGACGCCCAGCTTGTGGCTGCCTGGGATGAACATCAGCGGTGCGTTGAATTCGTTGACGTCGTCGAGAAAGATCGCGACGTTCATCGCGCGCGGCTCGGGCATCAGGTCGTCGTTCTTCCAGGTGCCGTAATCCTGGTGCCATTGCCAGACGTCGCCGTCGAAAGCCATCTTGCCGTTGATCTTGAACTGATGCATGTAGACGGCTTCGTCGAAAATCTGCGTCACCGGTTCGACCATGCGCGGATGCCGCGCCAGCCTGGCGAATACCGCACTGTACAAGTGGGCGGCAAAGTTCGTTCTGACGGCGTCGCTGTTTTTTTCGCGCACGTTCTCGGGGCGGTGCTGCGCATAGAGCCGCGGCACTTCCTGCAGCAGTGTGCCGACCTCATCCAGCGTGAAATGCGCGGGAAAGAAAAGATAGCCGTCGTCGTCGAATTGACGGATCTGGTCCTGTGTCAGTTTCACGCTGCTCCTCCTGGCATTCGGCCGCATATGTCGCACGTCGCGCGTGTGGCAAGGCCGCGGCCGCTGGCTGCTTCGCTGTCGATGCGCCGGGCCTGCGGCAGTATGATGCACGGATGCGTGTCGCACCTGCGTTCGCAGAATAGGTTGCGTGCGGCGCGCGTGTCAAGACTTGCGCCGGGAAGCGCAACACCCCTTATTGGGCGGTGGATGCGCGGCACGATGATGCGTCACGCGCGCCATGCGGCGACAGCGGACGATCAGGTCCGGATGCCGGCCTGTTCCCGTGGGGCGGCCGGACGGGAAGATTTGCCGGATGGCGTCAGTCCGGTCGTATCGGAACCTGTGTTCGAATGGCCGGAAGGTGCGTCGGGCGCCAGCGAGAAGCCGAAGCTGGCGCCTTTTCCCGGCGTGCCGGCGGCACGGACGCGGCCGCCATGGCGCGCGACGATGCGCTTCACCGTCGCCAGTCCGATGCCGCTGCCTTCGAATTCGGATTCCGAGTGGCAGCGCTGAAACGGCGCAAACGGGTCGGTGCCTGCTCCCGTTTCGAATCCGACGCCGTTGTCGCGGACAACGAACCACGGCCCCTGCTGCATCACTTCGACGTGCGGAGCATCGCTGTTGCGCGTGAATTTCCACGCGTTGCCGAGCAGATTTTCGAGGGCGATCAGGATCAGCCCGGCGTCGCCGCGCGCCGTCATGCCGGGCTGCACCGTGAACGTGACGGGCCGTCCCGTCCGGGATTCCGCCAGCGCCTCGCCGGTCTGCCGCGCCATCCGTGAAATGTCGAGATGCTGCAGCCGCAGCCTGCCGTGGCTGACGCCGGCCAGTTGCAGCAGGTCTTTTATCAGCACGTCCATCCTGTGCGCGGCGTTGCGGACGCGGCCCAGATACTGTTGCGCCGCGGCGGCGGAATCGGCGGCGAGCATTTCCTGCGCGAGCTGCGAGAATCCGAGAATATGGCGCACCGGCGCACGCAGGTCATGAGAAACCGAATAGCTGAATGCTTCGAGCTCGGTGTTGGCGGCGGCCAGTTGCGCGGTGCGCGCGCTGACGCGCTGTTCCAGGTCCGTGTTGAGCGCGGCCAGGGCGCGCTCAACGCGCTTGCGCCGGCTGATGTCCTGCGACAGGCGCCGTGCCAGCAGCAGAAATATCAGCGTACCGGAAACGGCCAGCGCCAGCGTCTGCATCGTGCGCCGCCGCCACGGCCGAAGCAGCACACTTTTGTCGATGGCCGACACCGCGACCAGCGGATAGTAGTCGAATTTGCGATACGCGAATATGCGTCCGGCATCGTCTGCGCTGCTGGCCGCGTCGATCAGCCCGTCGTGTCCGGCGCCGGCGATTTTTCGGAATATCGGCACGTCCTGCGGGCCGATGCCATTGCTGCCGTCCGGCGTGCGCTGCAGGCTGACCAGCAGGGCGCCGTCGGACGAAACCAGAGCCGCCGATTCAACGACGGGCAGACCTTTCGCGAGCATGTTCTGCAGGCTGCGCACTTCGAGCAGCGCACCGGCCCAGAGCGGCTGCCGGCCGGCCGCCGGAAGACGATGCGCAACCGCAATGACGGCTTCGGAACGGTCGAACGGCGCAGGCGTCGGCCGGCCGATCCGGAATTGCGCGGCGTGAGTGCCGAGCAGCCGTGCTTGCCAGTGCGGAATCGTGCCGCTTACTCTCTGGCCGTCACGGCCGGCACAGGCAAACCGTTCGCGGGTTGCCAGCCACAGTGCATGAATCGCATCGTCGCCATCGCCGGTGAGCTTTCGTTTCAGCGTTGCAGTGATCGTCGCGACGTCCAGCGTCCCCAGATTGCCCAGTGCGCGGATGTCGCGCGCAGCCGCCACCGCGGTCGCAATGCCGCTGTTCACCACCAGCCGCATGCGCGCTTCCAGTGCCGCGGTGCTGGCGATCATGTGTTGCACGCCGGCGTGCCGGGTGGCGCGGTAATCCGCTGCAATCTGCCACGCCACGGCGCTCCACGCTGCTGCCAGAATCAGCGCCATGAGCAGAAAGGGCGCATGTTCGCTGCGAAACTTCTGCAAATCTTCTCCGGGTATCGAACGCGTGCCGCCATGCGGCGGTGAGGGGTAATGCCGATGTTCTGTACGATGTAAAGCAAGAAATACACCTGTGGTGCCGTGCGGCACGCGGCATCCGGCCCATCGCCGGGCCGGCGGCCCGTTTTACATTGCCGGTGGCTGCGCGGGCGCCGGCCGCGAGCCGGGCGATTGGACGCGCACCGGCGGGTAGTGACGCTTTTTTGTCATCCGATCCCGATCGCGTTCGAGGAAAACCGTGCCGTCACAAAGCCCGCAGCCAGTAGTCGAACGTTGCCTGTATCGCGCGTTCCATTACCGGCAGCACCCACGGCAGTGCGAGCCACATCGTCAGCAGGCCGATGAGCAGCGTGACCGGAAAGCCGACTGCGAACAGGTTGAGCTGCGGCGCGGTGCGGGTGAGAACACCGAGCGCGAGATTCACCATCAGCATCGTGCCGATCAGCGGCAATGCCAGCTGCAGACCGTCGCCAAACAGCCGGCCGGCGGCAACCGCAATCGCCTGGAAGTCGAGTGCCGGCAACGCGGTGTGATATGCCGGCAGCGCATGAAAGCTGTCGGCCAGGCCGGCGAGCAGCAGCAGATGCCCGTTGACCGACAGGAATACCAGCGTCAGCAGCAACGTCATGAAGCTGCCGGTCACCGGCGACTGGTGGCCGCTGTTGGCCGGATCGATGAAAGTCGCGAAGCTCAGACCCATCTGCAGTCCGGCGACTTCGCCGGCCAGTTCGACCGCGGCAAACACCAGTTGCAGCGTGAAGCCGAGCGCGAAGCCGACGATCAGTTGCTGCAGCAACAGCAGCACGCCGGCGGCTGACAATGGCGTCACCGCCGGCGCGTGGTCGAGCGTCGGAACGATCAGCGCCGTCAACAGCAGCGCCAGCCCGATACGCACCCGTTGCGGGACATTCTTGTGGCCGAGCAGCGGCGCGCTGCTGCACAGCGCGAGGATGCGGAAGAACGGAAAGAAAAACGTCGCGACCCATGCCTGCAGCGCCGCTCCGGACACGGTCAACATGCGTGCCGCTATCCGATCAGTTGCGGGATGCTCGCATACAGCTGCTGCACGTAGTCGATGAAGCGTTCGAGGATCCACGGGCCGGCGACCACCAGCGCGACGAACATCGCGATCAGTTTCGGAATGAACGACAATGTCATTTCATTGATCTGGGTCGCCGCCTGGAAGACGCTGATCAGCAGGCCGACGATCAGCACTGTCAGCAGCAGCGGCGCCGCAATCAGCACGGTGATCTCGACCGCGTGCTGCGCAATGGTCAATACCGTTTGAGTGTCCATCAGCCGAAACTCGATATCAGCGAACCCAGCAGCAGATTCCAGCCGTCGACCAGCACGAACAGCATCAGCTTGAACGGCAGCGAAATCAGCATTGGCGACAGCATCATCATGCCCATCGACATCAGCACGCTGGCGACGACCATGTCGATGATCAGGAACGGGATGAAGATCAGGAAGCCGATCTGGAATGCGGTTTTCAG
>JBDZVW010000083.1:0-9929 GCA_040255885.1 Betaproteobacteria bacterium | reverse complement strand
GGTTGTGCTCTACCACTGAGCTATTCCCGCAAATCGGACTTCGAATTATAGGGCCGTACGCTCTCTTGTCAAGGTAAATGCCGATGACAGATGACGATATACCGCCCGCATTTGCAGGCGATGTTGTTTTGTCTTTGCTGCCACGGCGACAGTGTGTTTCCCGCGAAATCGAGTGGTGCCCAACGTTACCGGAACGTCACTGTAAACGATACTTGAAAAAACCGTTGAAATGCCTGGGTCCACGCTGTCGATATGAGTGTCCGATGCATCGACGGTGACATGGGCAAAAAGCAGTCCCATATGCGGAAGCATTTGTGTCGCCGGCATCGCGAAGCGGCGATGACGGTCGCAGAGCCGCCGTTTTGGTTTGCTGATTCAACCTTGTGAGTTATGTAAATGCGTTAAACAAACATAAAAACATGGATTGCGTTTGACGTATAAATGCATGACATAAATACATTAAATATTATTATGATAGATGATGTAAAATTATAAAAACTAATCTTGTTCGTTCAAAATATTAGTTTGAGTTTATGTTGTTGCGCCGCAATAATAGGACCGTATCCGTATGGACCGGCAAATGGTTCTGGCACGGACTTAATCTGTTAGTGGAGCAACTGCAATGAAGATAAAAATGGATCGCGCGGAAATGAAATTGAACCGTGCCGATATCGGACTCGACAACCACGAGACGTTGGCAATCAGCAATGGCGCCGGTTATACGGTCGTCTGCCGCAGTGGCGAGGTGTGGTTAACACAGGAAGGCCTGCTGCAGGATTACGTGCTCGGACCGACCGGATCGTTCGTCATTCAGGGGCCCGGAGATGTGCTGATCGAAGGTTATCGGAGCGCGAAAATACAGGTGGTGGCGCCACATCGCGCCGTACGCAGCAAGACGACCTTCATGGACAGTTTGCGTCACGCAATCGCGCGCTTTGTGCGGCATTCCGATCATGCCGCTGCGGGGCATGGCGGCGCAGTGTTTTCGTAACACTGATATTCCGCAAAGTCCGCTCGTCTGAACGGCCACGTGGCGTCACGCCGCGTGGCCGTTTCGTTTGCGAAAGCCATTACGGATGGATGGTGGGCTGCAGTGTACGATCGATCCAACAATGAATGATTTTTGGGCCAAGCTTCTTCGTGATTCCTTGGTGAAAGCGGTCGTGTTATGGCATGATTTATGCTCAATTCCAAGTGCGCGAGCGACTGATAATGAGGCCGGAGTTCTCGTGAATAATGCAAAGAGCCACCAGAGACACGAAGGGAGGCGCAGTGATTGTTTTTGATCTCGAGTGCGACAATAGCCATCGCTTTGAAGGCTGGTTTGCTTCGAGTGAGGATTTCGAGCGGCAGCATCGGGAGGGCGGCATTGCCTGTCCATTGTGCGGTAATGCCGACGTTATCCGGGTACCCAATGCGCCTCACATCAAAAAGTCATCCGGCACGGCTCCGGTGCGGGTGTCCGACGCGGAAATGCAATACTCGAACATCGCCGGCGAGCTCCTGAGTCATCTGGTGGATTACGTGGTAAACAACACCGAGGACGTCGGCGCCGCGTTCGCGGAGGAAGCACGCAAAATCCATTACCAGGAAGTACCGGAGCGCAAGATTCGCGGCACTGCTTCACCGGACGAAGTGGTCGAACTCAAGGACGAAGGGATTGACGTCGTCGCGCTGCCGATCCCGCGCGACAGGCTCGAAAAGCCGCATTGACGATGCCCCCGGCCCGGGAGTGACGGCGGCGGCTGAAGCTGCCGTTCACGGTGCGCCGGCTCCGGCCCCGAATGCGATCGCACGTGCCGAATAATGCTATGCTCATAGCTGCGACGTGCGGGACATTCGACCGGAGAAATTCATGTACAAGCGCATTTTTCTGCCAACCGACGGCTCGAAGCTTTCGAACAAGGCGGTCAAGGCCGGCATCGCGCTGGCGCAATCCCTGAAAGCATCGGTAACGATATTCCATGTGTATCCGGAATTCCGCTACCTGGTGGACGAAGGCTATCTGATGCCGGGCACCGAGGAAATCCGGCAGCGCTATGAAGCGCAGGCGCGCCAGCATACCGCGAAGATTCTGGCGGCAGCCGAGAAGCTGGCCAAAAATGCCGGGGTGCCGTGCAGTTGCGTCACGGTTTCAGGCGACCGTGTTTACGAGGAAATCATTGCCACATCGAAAAAAAAGAAATGCGACCTGATTGTGATGGCATCGCATGGCCGCAAGGGTTTGTCGAGCCTGCTGCTCGGCAGTGAAACCGCCAAGGTGCTGACGCACTCGGCGATTCCGGTTCTCGTGGTGCGCTGACGCCAGATCATTGGGTGACGGGGCCACGTTGAGTCCGCTGCGTCCGCTGCTGCGCCCGGAATCGATTGCGATTCTGGGCGCTTCTTCGGACTTCTCCAAGGTCAGCGGCCGACCGCTGCGTTTTCTGCTGGAGAAGGGCTATCGCGGACGCATTTATCCGGTCAATCCGAAATACCGGATGATCGGTAATCTGCACTGCTATCACAGCGTGTTGGACACCCCGGAGCCGGCCGACCTCGCGATCATTGCACTGCCGGCGCAGTTCGTGCCGCAGGCTATCCGTGATCTCGGCACGCGCGGCGTCAGGGCTGCCGTGGTGTTCAGCTCCGGGTTTGCCGAGATGGGCGAGGGCGGGCAGCGGATCGAGCGGCAGGTGGCGGCGGCTGCGCGTGATGCGGGCGTGCGGCTGTGCGGCCCCAACTGTCTCGGTCTGATCAATGCGTTCGATCGCGTGATTGCGACGTTCGCGCAGTTTGCCGACGGCGACACGCCACCGGGCCCGGTCGGTTTCGTCACGCAATCCGGCGCCTTCGGTACCGCGATCGCCGCGCTGGCCCGCCGTCGCGGTCTCGGACTCGGCTATTTCGTGAACACCGGCAACGAAGCCGACGTCAATTTTGTGCATGTGATGACGGATGTGCTGGACGATGAGCGCATCCGCATCGGCGCCGGTTACATTGAAGGACTGAAGGACGGCGCCGGTCTGGCCGCGCTCGCGCAACGCGCGTTGGCTGCCGGCAAGCCGCTGGTGCTGACCAAGGTCGGCAGAAGCGACGCCGGCGCGCGCGCCGCCGCATCGCATACCGGGTCGCTGGCGGGCGAGGACCGGGTGTTCGACGGCGTCGTGCGCCAGTTCGGCATTATCCGTGCACGCAATGAAGAACACATGCTCGACATCGTCGAAGTGTTCGCCTGTTGCGGCATACCGGAAGGCAACGGCATCGGCATCGTCACCCAGTCGGGCGGCGCGGGGGTGCTGATGGCGGATCGCGCCGACGAACTGGGGCTGGTAACGCCGGTTCTGGATGCGGCGACCCAGGGCGCGCTGGCAAAAGTGATTCCCGGGTTCGGTGCCACCGCCAACCCGGTCGACGTCACCGGACAGTTCGTCGCGCAGCCCGAGCTGCTGCGCGACAGCGTGCGCATCGTGCTCGACGATCCGCAGGTTCACGTCGGCATCGTCTGGCTGCAGCTGATGGACGCGCACGTCGACGTGCTGGTGAGGATTTTCGAGGAGATCAAGGCGCAGGCGGCCAAGCCGTTCGTGGTGTGCTGGGTCGCGGCTTCCGATCGGGCGGTGAAGCAGCTGCATGAACGCGGCATCGCAGTGCTGCGCGGCGCCGAGCCGGCGGTTGATGCGGTGGCGGCGCTGATGCAATACGGCGCGGCGCGCCGGCAATGGCTCGCTGATAGCGCGGCGCGCGAGCAAATCGAATTGCCAACAGTCGATTTGCCGCAAGCGTCGGGTATCGTGCCGACGCTGGCAGCGGCGCGGCTGCTGCGCGCGTGCGGTGTTGTCACTGCCGAGTGCGCGCTGGCGACGACCGCAGCGGAGGCCCAACGGACCGCTGAACAACTCGGCTATCCGGTGGCACTGAAGATAGAGTCGCCCGACATTGCGCACAAGACGGACGCGCACGGCGTGGCGCTTGATCTGCAGGATGCTGCAGCGGTCGAGCGTGCATTCGCCGCAATCGTCGCCGCAGCCCGGCGCTTCAACGCCGATGCGCGAATCGATGGTGTGATCGTGCAGAAAATGGCGAGCCGCGGCATCGAATGCGTGATCGGGCTCAAGCACGATCCGGTATTCGGCCCTGTGGTGATGGCGGGACTCGGCGGCATTTTCATCGAAGTGCTGAAAGACGTCGTATTCCGCCGCGCGCCGGTTACCGAAGCCGGGGCGCTGGCGATGCTCGATGAACTGAGCGGCGCGGCAATACTCGACGGCGTGCGCGGCAAGCCGCCGGCCGATCGTGCCGCACTGGCGCGTCTCATGGCCGCGGTGTCGCGTTTCGGTGCCGCCACCGGCGGGCGCCTGCGCGAGCTCGACATCAATCCGGTCATCGTCGATGCGGCTGGCGCGGTTGCGGTCGACTGGCTGATGGTGCTGGATTAGCGTTCATTTTGGTATGGCCATCACGCTGAAGGATGTTCAGGTCGCGGCGCGCGCGATCGACGGGCAGATCGTTCATACGCCGTGTCTGCATTCAAGCACGCTGTCCGAAGTGACCGGCGCCGACGTTTATCTGAAGTTCGAAAATCTGCAGTTCACTGCGTCGTTCAAGGAGCGTGGCGCGCTGACGAAGCTGCTGTCGCTGACGGCGGCGCAACGCCGCCGCGGTGTGATCACGGCATCGGCCGGCAATCATGCGCAGGGCGTCGCCTACAATGCCCGGCGTCTCGGTGTGCCGGCAACGGTCGTCATGCCGCGCTTCACGCCGCAGGTGAAAGTGACGCGCACGCGCGGGTTCGGCGCCGAAGTCGTGCTGCACGGTGACAACTTCGACGCTGCCAGAATTTTTGCGTTGCAGCTTGCCGCTGAGCGTGAGCAGCAGTTCGTGCATCCGTACGATGACGAAAAGATCATTGCGGGGCAGGGAACGGTTGCGCTGGAAATACTGGCGGCGCACCCGGACCTCGATGTGCTGGTGGTGCCGGTTGGCGGCGGCGGACTGATTTCGGGGATTGCCGTCGCGGCCAAGGCGCTGCGGCCGCGCATTCGCGTGATCGGCGTTGAAACCACGCGCTTTCCGTCGATGCACGCAGCGCTGCGCGGGCGGCCGGCGAAATGCGGCGCGCATACCATCGCCGACGGTATCGCGGTGAAGCAGGCCGGTGGTCTGACGTTGCCGATCGTGCGGCGGCTGGTGGACGACATGATCCTGCTCGACGAAAGCGTGATCGAGGAAGCGATCGTGATGCTGCTCGAAATCGAGAAGACGGTTGCCGAAGGCGCGGGTGCGGCGGCGCTCGGCGCGCTGTTGCGCCATCGCCGGCGCTTCGCAGCCCAAAAGGTCGGACTGGTGATTTCCGGCGGCAACGTCGATCCGCTGCTGCTCGCCGACATCATCCAGCGTGGGCTGGTGCGCTCCGGACGTCTGGCGAGGCTGTGCGTGGATGTGAGCGATCTGCCGGGATCGCTGGCGCAGGTGACGGCCTGCGTTGCGGCCGCCGGCGCCAACATCGAGGAAATTCACCACCAGCGTGCATTCACCGATCTGCCGCCGCAAAGCGCCGAAGTCGAGATGGTGCTGCAGACGCGCGACCGCCGGCACATCGCACGCGTCATCGCGGCGCTCGCCGCCGCCGGGTTCAAAGCGTCGCTGCGCAAATCCGGCTGAGTGCCGTTGGTTCTCGCGAAACAGTACACATCCTTCGTGAACCGGTACGACATCGATCGTCGATCGGCCCGCTGATCCGGATTTGATTATTGATTTCCTTTGCGTCCCTTTGCGACCTCTGCGCCTTTGCGATTCAGGTTTTTGCCGTTACAGCTACAGCCGGCCACACAACTCAAACAGTGCATTGCGCAGCCAGACGTGGCCGGATTCCGTTGCCAGCGACTTGTGCCACACGAGATAGACTGGAACCGGTGGTGTTTCGAACGGCAGCCTGAGCAGCTTCAACCGGAAGTCGTCGGCGTAGACCTGCGCCATGCGCTTCGGCAGCGTGCAGATGAAATCGGTCTTGTGAATGATCAGCGGCATCGGCAGAAAATGCGGAAGCCGCATGATGATCTGCCGTGTGGCGCCGTGGCGCGCCAGCACGCGATCGATCAGCGGCGGCGCGCTGGTGCGCGTCATCAGCACGACATGCTTCAGTTGAAGATAAGCGTCCAGTGACAGCTGGTCGCCGACCAGCGGGTGGTCGTGGCGCACCAGCGAAACGAGCGTGTCGGAGAGCAGCGTCCGGCTTTCGAAGTGCGGCCCCGGTTTCCTGAAGTAGGTCAGCACCATGTCCACCGAGCCGTCCGATACCTTGTCCCACAACGCGGGTCCGATATCGAACAGCACCTCGAGCCGGATGCCGGGCGCGATCTGTGAAATCCAGCTCATCAGCCGCGGCAGCAACACCGCCTCGCCATAGTCCTCCATTGCGATCGTGAATGAGCGCGTGGCCGACCGGAAATCAAAGTCGCGGGTCGTTTCCAGACCGGCCTGCAACAGTCCCAGCGCCTGATGAATCGGTTCGGCCAGCGCGCGGGCGCGCGGCGTCGGCGCCATACCCTGGACCGTCTTGACGAACAGCGGGTCTCCCACCGCGTCGCGCAGGCGGGCCAGCGCATTGCTGACGGCCGGCTGAGTCATGCCGAGCTTCGCGGCGGCGCGCGTCAGATTGCGTTCCGCCCACACCGCCTCGAAAATTTTCAGCAGATTGAGATCGAGGTTGCGTAGATTCAAGATGTGAATGATGCCTATTCATAAAATAAAGTTTAATAATAGCAAAAACCACTTTAACCTTGATCCCCATAACGTTTTCAATCGCGGCCGATAATGATCAGCGGGGCACGGCACATGCCGGCAAGGAGCTTGCCCGATGAATGACGCACAACTCGACGTTCGCCGGGAAACGGCATCGCCGATGCCGTCCGGGGAAATTCGCGGCAAGGCGGTGTGGTATGGGCGCGAGCTCGCGTCGTGCCAGGACTGGATCATCCGGCTGTCGCATTCCAATCTGCACGAACTTGCCGCCGCGGTGCGCGCGTTCAAGGCGTCGGGCGTGCCGCTCGCAGAAATATCACCCGAGTGTTTTCCGCTGCCCGGCATGAAAGCGGAACTGGATGCGATTCTGCACGAACTGCTCGAAGGGCGCGGCTTCGTGCTGATGCGCGGGCTGCCGGTTGCCGACATGAGCCGCGACGAGCAGGCGATCGCCTACATGGGCCTCGGCTCGTATTTCGGCACGCCGCGTTCCCAGAACGCGAAAGGGCATCTGCTGGGCCATGTGCAGGATCTGGGGCTCGACGTCCGCAATCCGAACGTCCGCTATTATCAGACTACGCGCCGCCTGGAATACCATACCGATTCGGTCGATATCGTCGGCTTGCTGTGCCTGAATACCGCGAAAGCGGGCGGCGAAAGCTTCATCGCCAGCTCGACCACGCTCTACAACGAAATCCTCGCGCGCCGGCCCGATCTGCTGCCGGCACTGTTCGAACCATTCCCGACCGACCGGCGCGGCGAAGTGCCGGAGGGCATGCTGCCGTGGTTCGACATCCCGGTATTCCACTGGCATCAGGGCCGTCTGTCGGCGATTTATGCGCGCCAGTACATCCGCTCGGCGCAGGACAACTTTCCACAAGCGCGCCGCCTGACGCCGCGGCAGATTGAGGCGCTGGACCTGCTCGACGATTTGACGAACGATCCGGACATCCACCTCAGCATGGCGTTTCTGCCGGGCGACATGCAGTTTCTGCACAACCACCAGATTTTTCATTCGCGCAACGACTTCGAGAACTGGCCGGAGCCTGAACGCCATCGTCATCTGTTGCGCTTGTGGCTGTGTGCGCGTGGCGGACGGCCGTTGCCGGGTGTCTACGCACAGCGCTATGGCAGCGTGACACCGGGCAATCGCGGCGGAATCGTCGTTCCCGGAACGGTGCTGAAGGTGCCGCTGGAAGCGGAGTGATCCGGATCTTGAACGGCACCATACGTTCCTACGGTTATATCAAGGATAAATGGGCGATGGAACAGACGTTCGTTTAACACACCGGACGGGCAGTTAACGCAGTCAACCGGGTGAGGCTGCCCAGCTTATCTGAAGGAGGAGATCGATGAAGCGCCAAACATTTCTGGCTGCAATGCTGGGCCTTATAACGATCTTTGCAATGACCGGCCGGGCGTCCGCCGAACTCAACCATGTAGCGGTCGCGCGAGAATGGGGCCTTGCTTATTTGCCGGTGGTCATCATGCAGCACGACAAGCTGCTGGAAAAACACCTGCGCAAGGCCGGGCTGGACAATGTCGAAGTAACCTGGAAGCAATTCGGCGGCGGCGCAGCGATGACTGATGCGTTACTCTCGGGCCATTTGCAATTTGCGAATGGTGGATGGGGGCCGCTAATCAAACTGTGGGCCAAAACGCGTGGACGTCTCGCTGTCAAGGCGGTATGTGCGAACGATACTTCGCCCCAGATACTGGTGACCAGGAATCCGAAAATAAAAACAGTGAAGGATTTTACCAGCGCCGACCGGATTGCATTACCTGCCGTAAAGGTGTCCACCGAGGCCGTGGTACTGCAGATGGCCATTGCCAAGGAATTTGGCTTCGACCATTACGCCAAGCTCGACAACTATACCGTTTCAATGAAGCATCCGGATGCACTGCTTGCGTTGACTTCCGGGCGCGGAGAGATCACCGCCGACTTCACTCTGCAGCCTTATGCCTATGAGGAACTGCAGCATCCCGGTATACATCAAGTCCTGACATCCGATCAGGTGCTGGGCGGAGACGCCACGCTTACGCTGGTGTGGGCGACCACGTCATTCCGCGACAAGAATCCCAAAATCTACGGTGCTTTTGTTGCGGCGATGAAGGAATCAATGGCTTCGATCAATGCGGACAAACATCGGGCTGCCAAAGCTTATATGGAGGCAACCGGCGAGCGAAAGCTTACGGCCGATCAGATTTACAACCTTATCAAGGCGCCGGGCCTCTACACGATGACACCGAAACACATGATGGATTATGCGGACTTCCTGTACAAGACGAAGGCGATAAACGTCAAGCCAAAGTCCTGGAAGGACCTTGTGTTCCCCAACGTTTATAATCTGCCGGGCAGTTGATCCACTTTGGGCACTTCAAAGCCACGGTTTTTTGCGATACTCCGCCGGACCAGATGTTGGAATCTGCGAGCGCCTGCAGGCCGGCGGCTGACGATGCTACAGTGGAAAGCGACCGATGATCCGAAGCGAGCGTGACGGTCATGCCGTGCGACTGATCATCGACCGGCCGCAGCGGCGTAATGCACTGGGCTTCGAAATGATCCGGGCGCTTGCTGCAGCGCTGGCGGAGGCCGACGCCGATACCGGCTGCAAATGCATCGTGATCGAAGGGGCCGGCGACAATTTCTGTTCCGGGCGTGAGCTGGCACCGGGTGATGGCAGCCGTTCGCTCGAACAGGTGCTGGCATACGACGACGCATATGGCGGGATATTTCAGCGTCTGAATGTGTTGTCGAAACCCTCGCTTGCGGTGGTGCGTGGATACGCGGTTGCCGGCGGTTTTACGCTGGCAATGGCATGTGATTTCGTGATCGCCGATGAAAGCGCACGCTTCGGCGCGCTCGAAATGAAAAACGGCTTTCCGGCCGCGATCAACACCGCGGTGCTGTCACGCGGGCTGGGACGGCGCCGTGCGCTTGAGTTGCTGCTGTTCGGCGATACGGTCAGTGCAACGGAGTTGTTTGGCATGGGACTGATCAACCGGCTGAGCGCCGGCGTGGATGAATTGCGGCAGGTCGCAGCGGGTTGGATCGTCAGAATGGCAGCGCTGGATGCAACGGCGGTACGACTGACGAAAGAAACCTATCGCGCAACCGCCGGTCTGCCGCTGGCAGACGCGCTCACGGTTGGCAAACAGCTCAACGCGCTGCTGCTGGCGTCGGGACGCATCGACGAAGCGGCCGC
>JBDZVW010000421.1:0-2634 GCA_040255885.1 Betaproteobacteria bacterium | reverse complement strand
TTCGTGGCGTCCCCAAGGGGATTCGAACCCCTGTTACCGCCGTGAAAGGGCGATGTCCTAGGCCTCTAGACGATGGGGACTGAAGGACTTGAGATGATTGCTGCTGGTGCTTTCGTGGTGGAGGTAAGCGGGATCGAACCGCTGACCTCTTGCATGCCATGCAAGCGCTCTCCCAGCTGAGCTATACCCCCACAAAAGACCGCGAATTATAACTGCCGCGGCAGGGGCTGTAAAGAAACGACAACCGCCGGTCACCCGGGAAAATGCTGCAGTTCGCGACTCATCCGCTGCAGCACCTGCTCGCGGCCGATGAGCTCCAGCGTGGCGTCGATCGAAGGCGTTTGTGCGACACCGGCCACCATCACCCGCAACGGCATCGCGATTTTCGGAAACTTCAATTTATACTCGGCTGCCGTGGACTTCAGCGCGCCGTGGATCGCCTCGCGCTGCCACTCCACGCCGGCCAGCCGGTCGCGCAGGCCGGCCAACGCCGGTCTCGCCTCCACCGCGTAAAACTGCTCGCGCATCGCATCGGACGGCTCGACCGCCCGATAAAAATAGTCGGCCGCCTGCGCGAGCTGCTGCAGCGTGCCGACGCGTTCCTTCAGCAGCGCGGCCACTGCCCGCGGATCGGGACCCGCGACGGTATCGTAACCGCACGCCGCAAAAAACGGCGCGGCAAGTTCGGCCAGCCGGTCATCGTCGAGCATCTTCAGATAGTGCTGATTCAGCCACAGCAGTTTTTCCGGATCGAAGCGCGCCGGCGAGCGGCTGACGTGATCGAGGTCGAACCACTCGACCATCTGCTCCATGCTGAAGATCTCATCGTCGCCGTGCGACCAGCCGAGACGCGCCAGATAATTCAGCAGCGCCGCGGGCAGATAGCCTTCATCGTGATACTGCATCACGCTTACTGCGCCATGGCGCTTCGACAGGCGTTCGCCGTCGGCGCCGAGAATCATCGGCACGTGGGCGAACTGCGGCAGATCGACGTTCAGTGCGCGATAGATGTTGATCTGGCGCGGGGTGTTGTTCACATGATCGTCACCGCGTATCACGTGCGTGATGTGCATGTCGATGTCGTCGATCACGACGCCGAAATTATAGGTCGGCAGACCGTCGGCACGCATGATGACCAGATCGTCGAGTTCGGCATTGGCGACGGTGATGTCGCCTTTCACCAGATCCGCAAAAGCCACCTCTCCCGCATCCGGGTTGCGAAAACGGATCACCGGCTGCATGCCGGCGGGCGGCGTCAGTCCCAGCCGTTTGACATTCTCCGGCCGCCAGCGGCCATCGTAGCGCGGCTTCTCGCCGCGCGCCCGCTGCGCCTGGCGCAACGCATCGAGCTCGTCGCGCGTCGCGTAGCAGTAATAGGCATTGCCGGCATCCAGCAGCCGCTGTGCAGCGGCACGATAGCGTTCAAGGCGCTGTGTCTGGTAGAACGGCCCCTCGTCGCAATCGAGTCCGAGCCAGCGCATGCTGTCGAGAATCGCCTGCACCGATGCATCGGTCGAACGCTCGCGGTCGGTATCCTCGATGCGCAGCACGAATTTCCCGCCGTGCCGGCGCGCGAACGCCCAGCACAACAGCGCGGTGCGCGCACCGCCGATATGGAGATAGCCGGTGGGACTGGGAGCGAAGCGGGTACGAACCATCATGGCATGCAAAAAGCAGGTATTTTACAGCGCTGAAACGCTGCGGCGGTACGACGGTCGATCAGAATCGGTCCGGACGATACGGCGCCATGTCGATCGGCGGCGTACGGCCGGTGACGAGATCGGCGATCAGGCTGCCGGTCGGCGCGCCACCGCACAAGCCGGTATGGCCGTGACCGAATGCGAAGTACGCGTTCGCGAAACGCGGACTGCGGCCGATCACCGGCAGCGAATCCGGCAGACACGGCCGGTGTCCCATCCAGCGGCTCTCGCCGGCGGACGAAAATTCCGGAAGCATGCGTTTCAGATGCGTCTTCAGCGCGTCGGCGCGCCAGTAGTCGGGCTCCGCTTCAGTGCCGGCGAACTCCACCGTGCCGGCGATGCGCAAACCGTTTTCCATCGGTGTCACGAAAAATTTGCCTTCACCCGAACTTACCGGCCGCCGCAGCGTCACGGTCGGCTGCTCGAACATCACGTGATAGCCGCGCTGCGATTCCAGCGGCACGTGGCTGCCGAGACTTGCCGCAAACGCTGCCGAATGAACGCCGGCACACACCACCAGCGTTTCGACCGGCAGCCGCCCGGCATCCGTCAGCAGCGCGCGCGGGCCGTCGGCTCCGATTTCGACATCCAGCACCTTGCGCTGCTCGATATGGCCGCCATCACGCTGGAACTGCGCCGCGAGCGACCGTGTCAGCCGCAACGGATTCGCGACATGCCCCTGCTCCGGCAAAAATACGCCGCGCGGATAAATCGCGCGCAACGCCGGCTCCATTTCGCGCACGCCGTCGCCGTCGAGTTCTTCGCATGTGTTGCCATGGTCGCGGCGCAGCTTCCATCCCAGCGCATCGGCCCGATAGGCTTCTTCCGACTCATAGACGAACAGGTAGCCGTCACGCCGAATCAGATCGGCCGCGCCGGCGTGCTGCACCAGCGGCATATAAGCATCGAACGTCCGGCTCAGCAGCGCATCCAG
>JBDZVW010000420.1:0-2636 GCA_040255885.1 Betaproteobacteria bacterium | reverse complement strand
GCACCGGCCGCATTCTCGAGGTGCCAGTCGGCGAGGCGTTGGTCGGACGCGTCGTCAATGCGTTGGGCCAGCCGATCGACGGCAAGGGCCCAATCGATGCGAAGCAGACCGCACCGATCGAAAAGATTGCGCCGGGCGTGATTTGGCGCCAGTCGGTATCGCAGCCAGTGCAGACCGGGCTCAAGGCGATCGATTCGATGGTGCCGATCGGGCGCGGTCAGCGCGAGCTGATCATCGGCGACCGCCAGACCGGCAAGACCGCGGTCGCGGTTGATGCGATCATCAGCCAGAAGGGCGAGAACATGCTGTGCATCTACGTCGCGATCGGCCAGAAGGCGTCGTCGATCGCCAACGTGGTGCGCAAGCTGGAAGAGCACGGCGCGATGGAGTACACGATCGTGGTCGCGGCTTCCGCATCGGAATCCGCGGCGATCCAGTTTATTGCGCCGTACTCGGGCTGCTCGATGGGCGAATACTTTCGCGATCGCGGCCAGGATGCACTGATCATCTACGATGACCTGACCAAGCAGGCGTGGGCCTATCGCCAGATTTCGCTGCTGCTGCGGCGTCCGCCGGGGCGTGAAGCGTACCCGGGCGACGTATTCTATCTGCACTCGCGGCTGCTGGAACGCGCGGCGCGCGTCAACGCGGAATACGTGGAGCACGAAACCAAGGGTGAGGTAAAAGGCAAGACCGGCTCGCTGACCGCGCTGCCGATCATCGAAACCCAGGCGGGTGACGTCACGGCGTTCGTGCCGACCAACGTGATCTCGATTACCGACGGCCAGATCTTCCTTGAAACCGACCTTTTCAACGCCGGTATCCGGCCCGCAATCAACGCCGGCATTTCGGTGTCGCGGGTGGGCGGCGCGGCACAGACCAAGGTGATCAAGAAGCTGGGCGGCGGCGTGCGGCTGGCGCTGGCGCAGTATCGGGAGCTGGCAGCGTTCGCGCAGTTCGCGTCGGATCTCGACGATGCGACGCGCAAGCAACTGGAACGCGGCCGCATGGTGACCGAGCTGATGAAACAGCCGCAGTATTCGCCGATGAAGGTGTCCGAAATCGCGTTGACGCTGTTCACAGTAAACCAGGGCTTTCTCGACGACGTCGACGTGAAAAAGGCGCTGGCATTCGAAGCTGCGCTGCAATCGTTCATGAAGGACAAGCATGCAAGCCTGATGGACGCGATCGAGCGCGACAAGGACATTTCGGCCGATCAGGAGAAGGCGCTGTCCGACGCGATCACCGAATTCAAGGCCAGCGCGGTCTATTAAGGCTCGGAGACCATGGCCGGCAGTCGAGAGATCCGCAACAAGATCCGAAGCGTCACCAACACGCAGAAGATCACCAAGGCGATGGAAATGGTCGCCGCATCGAAGATGCGCAAGGCGCAGGACCGCATGCGCGCGGCGCGTCCCTACGGGGAAAAAATCCGCAATATCGCCGCGCATGTGAGCCACGCCAGCCCGGAGTACCGCCATCCGTTTCTGGTCGAGCGGGATACCGTTAAGCGCATTGGCATCATCGTGGTTACCTCTGACAAGGGCCTGTGCGGCGGATTAAATACCAACGTGCTGCGATTCGCGCTCGGCCGGATCAGGGAATGGGAGGCGAGCGGCGAGGAAGTGGAAGTATGCTGTATCGGCTCCAAGGGCGCACAGTTCATGACCCGCATCGGTGCACAGATCACCTCGCAGATTACAGGCCTCGGCGATACGCCGCAGCTCGAAAAGCTGATCGGCGCAGTGAAGACGATGACCGACGGCTATATCGCCGATCGCTTCGACGCGGTGCACATGTTCTACACCCGCTTCATCAATACGATGAAGCAGGAACCGATAGTGGAACAATTGCTGCCGCTTTCGGGCGAAAAGCTCGGCACGCCGCAGGGCCTGTGGGACTACATCTACGAGCCCGAAGCCGAAACGGTGCTGGAAGAGGTGCTGCGGCGCTATATCGAAGCGTTGGTGTACCAGGCGGTGGCCGAAAACATGGCTTCTGAGCAGAGCGCGCGCATGGTCGCGATGAAGGCCGCCTCCGACAACGCCGGCAACGTGATCGACGAGCTGACGCTGATCTACAACAAGACACGTCAGGCCGGCATCACCAAGGAACTGTCCGAAATCGTCGGCGGTGCGGCGGCGGTGTAACGGCTTTTGCGATAGAGACATGGAGGCACCGGCGATCCGCCGCCTCCGCAGTGAAGGGTTTTAGCTTTCTGGGAAACGATAAATGAGCCAGGGAAAAATTGTTCAGATCATCGGTGCCATGGTCGACGTCGAGTTTCCGCGCGAACATCTGCCGAAAGTGTACGAAGCGCTCAAGCTGGAAGACCAGGATCTCACGCTTGAAGTGCAGCAGCAGCTCGGCGACGGTGTGGTGCGCACCATTGCGCTCGGCTCCAGCGACGGCCTGCGTCGCGGCATGGACGTGATCAACACCGGTGCGCCGATTTCAGTGCCGGTCGGCCCGCAGACACTGGGCCGTATCATGGACGTGCTGGGTCGGCCGGTCGACGAACGCGGCCCGGTCAACTCGGAAAAGATCATGTCGATCCACCGCGAGGCGCCGGCTTTCGACGAGCTTTCCGCGAGCACCGAGCTGCTGGAAACCGGCATCAAGGTGATCGACCTGAT
>JBDZVW010000419.1:0-2636 GCA_040255885.1 Betaproteobacteria bacterium | reverse complement strand
TCAATCATGACAAGCACAAGGCCGCCGAAATCTACAAGGCGGTGTCGAAGGACAAGCGGAACACGCTGGATCAGGTCGTTCAAATATTGAACAGCTCCGACGTGCAGTACTCGTTTACGCCGCACAACAGCATGGCGTTCATCAACTTCATGCATGAACGCGGTCTTCTGAAGAAAAAGCCGGCTTCGTGGAAGGATCTGTATTTCCCGGATGTGCATGATCTGCCGGGAGCGAGTTGAGTGTATTTCCGGACGGCTTTCAATAGTGCGTGGAGCGCACCCTTTAAAACCCCGAAAGGGCAGGGTACGTCCCGCGCACCATTATCATTCCGATCGTCAGCCGCTACACTGTCGCAGCACACGCACGGCGGCGCAAGCCGCACCATAGCCGTTGTCGATGTTCACGACCACCAGTCCCGGAGCGCAGCTCGACAGCGCCGTGTTGAGTGCGGCGTGTCCGCCTTGTCCGACGCCGTAACCGACCGACGTCGGTAACGCGATCACTGCCCCGGGCACCAGCCCGGCGACGACGCTCGGCAGCGCGCCGTCCATGCCAGCTGCCACGATCACGGCGACCTTGCTCCTGAGCCGCTCCACGTGCTCCAGCAAGCGCCACAGGCCGGCGACGCCGACGTCGCAGATTTCGTCTGTCGCGTAGCGGTAACAGGCGAGGGTGCGCGCCGCTTCGCGCCCGGCCGGAACGTCGGAGCTGCCGGCGGTGACGATCGCGACTTTGGCTTCCCCGTCGTACAGCGGCTCGCCGCGGCAGATGCCGGTGCGCGAAACCGGGTCGTAATCGATGACTGCGCGGTGGTGTTCCGGAAGTGAACGGAACTGTTCCTCGGAGAGCCGCGTCAACAGCAGCGGCCCGCTGTCCGCGCGGGTCTGATCCAGTATCGCGACGATCTGTGCGACGCTCTTGGCGCCGCACAATACGGCCTCGTCGAGCCCGAGGCGGGCCCGGCGCTGGCGATCGAGCCGGATGTCACATGCGCTCATCGTGCGAATGCAGAAAGGCGCTGCCGTTGCGGTAGCCTTCGAATGATACCGGACGCTCGAGTCCTTCGCGCTGAAGCAGAGCAGCGATCACCGCCTGCAATTGCGGCCGGTTGTGATCCGACAGCCGCGACAGGCCGTCGGGGCCAAGCTCCACCACCACACCGCCGGCGCGCATCCGGCAGCGCACGGTGGTGCATTGAAGCGTATCGGCCACGGTCCGTTCGACCCGGTGCACGAGCGACAGCAGATTCGTCTGTATCGGAATGCCGGTCTCGATGCGGCTGGACAGGCATGGAGAAGCAGGCAGCTCGGCGATGCCGTCCAGGCCGAGCGTGCGCGCGATGCGTCGCACCGCCGCCTTGTCGATGCCCGTCTCGACATAAGGATGCCGTACGCCGAAATGCTCGGCGGCCTGCAGCCCGGGACGATATTCACCGAGATCGTCGGTATTGGTTCCCGACACGATCTGCGCGGTCGTCCGCGAACGGATCGTGTGATACAAATCCGTTTTGCAATGGAAGCAGCGGTTGGCCGGATTGGCCATGTAGTCGGGATCGTCGAATTCGCCGGCGTCGATCACGTGAAGCTTCCATCGTTCGCGGTGTGCCAGTTCGCGTGTGCGTTGCGTGGCTTCGGGCGGCACCGCCGCAGACCGGGCATGAAACATCTCGCTGCGGCCGCCCGCCAGGCGCCCCGCAAGCACGCCCAGCGTAAGGCTGTCCACGCCGCCGCTGACTGCGATTGCGATGCGGTCGAAGTTCGCAAACCATCGTTCGATGGCTCGAAGCGCATCATTCATCTGCATCGCCATCTTGATCCGGATGTTTTCGCCGCAGCGCCTTCTGTTCGGCCTGCAGCTTCAGTGTCTCGCGGGTATGCCGGTCGCCTGCGCGCTGCAGATCGTCGGCTTCCGCTTTCGCGGTAATGCTTCCATCCGGCCGGCGCGCCAGTTTGACGCCGATTGCCCGGCCGTCAACGTCTGCCGCCGCGTGACTGCGTTCGAGCGAAATACGCCGTGTCACAGCGGTGCGTATGCCGAGCGTCGTCGTTTCCATGAAGCAGGCATGCGTGACGCCGGCCATTGCGCCGGGATCGGCCAGAATGCGGATCGACGATACGGTCCGCCCCTTCTTGCCGCAGGCCGCCATCTGCAGCACGTCGCGCACCCCCGGCAACTGCCGCAATCGCTCCAGCGCAAGCGCAAGATCTTCCGGCGTCTGATCGTCGATTTCGAATTCGATCACGGCCAGGGATTCTTCGTTCATTGCCGGTGCCGCCGGTTCGAATGCGATGACACGCAGAATGTTGCTGATGCCCGGCATGATGCGCGTGCCGAAACCGGTTCCGGTGCACATCAGCGTGGACGCTTCCATCCGGCCGGCAGCGTCGCGGACGAGATAGCGCACGATGGCGGCCCCAGTCGGCGTGACGCGCTCGCCCGCAATGCCGTCGTCGAATACTGGAAATCCCTGCAACAGCAGCACGGTCGCCGGTGCCGGGATGGGCAGCAGGCCGTGCGCCGACGCCACGCGGCCTGATCCGGACGGCAGCGCACTGATCGACCAGTGGTCCGCTTTCAATGTATCGATCAGATGCGCGGCGCCGACGATGTCGATGATGGAATCCCATGCGCCGACT
>JBDZVW010000082.1:0-9935 GCA_040255885.1 Betaproteobacteria bacterium | reverse complement strand
GCCGCCGCCAGCGCCTGGTCCAGATCGGCGACGATGTCGTCGATGTGCTCGATGCCGATCGACAGCCGCACCATGTCTTCGGAAACGCCGGCGCTTTCGAGCTCCTGCGGCGACAGCTGGCGGTGGGTGGTGCTGGCGGGATGTGTCGCCAGCGTTTTTGCGTCGCCGATATTGACCAGCCGCACGATCAGCTTGAGCGCGTCGATGAATCGCGCGCCGGCCTCGCGCCCGCCCTTGATGCCGAAGCTCAGCACGCCCGACGCGCGCCCGCCCATATACTGGTCGATCAGCGCCCTGTCGGGATGGTCCGGCAGGCCGGCGTACTGCACCCAATTCACCTGCGGATGTTTTTTCAGGAAGTTGGCCACCGCCAGCGCATTGTCGCAGGTGCGGTCCATGCGCACCGCCAGCGTTTCGATTCCCTGCAGGATCAGAAAACTGTTGAACGGCGAGATCGCGCCGCCCATGTTGCGCAACGGCACCACCCGCGCCCGCGCAATGTACGCCGCCGCGCCGAACGCTTCGGTGTAAACGACGCCGTGATACGACTGGTCGGGCTCGCACAGCCGGCGGTACTTGTCCTTGTGTTCGGCCCACGGAAACTTGCCCGAATCGACGATGATGCCGCCGATGGTCGTGCCGTGTCCGCCGAGATATTTGGTGAGCGCGTGCACCACGATGTCGGCGCCGTGCTCGAACGGCCGGCACAGGTACGGCGACGGCACCGTGTTGTCGACGATCAGCGGCACACCATGGGCATGCGCCACTTGCGCCAGCGCGCCAAGATCGACGACGTTGCCGAGCGGGTTGCCGATCGATTCGCAGAAAATCGCCTTGGTACGCTTGTCGATCAGTTTGCCGAAGCTCGCCGGATCACGGTAGTCGGCAAAACGAATATCGATGCCGTATTGCGGAAAGGTGTGCGCGAACAGGTTGTAGGTGCCGCCGTAAAGGGTACTGCTGGTGACGACATTATCACCGGCCTGGGCGATCGTCATGATCGAATAGGTGACCGCCGCCATGCCCGACGCCAGTGCCAGCGACGCAATACCGCCCTCCAGCTCGGCGACACGCTTTTCCAGCACGTCGCTGGTCGGATTCATGATTCGCGTGTAGATGTTGCCGGCGACCTTCAGGTCGAACAGGTCGGCGCCATGCTGCGTGTTGTCGAACGCATAGGAAGTGGTCTGGTAAATCGGCACCGCCACCGCCTTGGTCGTGGGTTCCGGCGTATAGCCGCCATGCACGGCAATGGTCTCGATTTTCATCATCCTCTCCTGGCAGTGGTATTGGACCATCGATTATAGCGACAGCACGCCAATGGATCGAATCCGGCCGAAATGGCGCAGATTGACGCGCGCCGTGACATTTCTCTATCATCCTGCAACGATAACAAGAATGTCTTGCGGCGGAGGGATGCCCGGAAAGTTCTGCCGGGGTTTCCGCGCGGGCCGACGCAAAGACGGCTCGCGGGATGCATCGTGCATGTCTTCATCAACCAGGAGAAACTGCCATGCCGACATTCAACCGCATCATCGCCCGTCTGCTCATTCTCTGCACGTTCGCGCTCGGCATGCCGCTGCCGTCAAGCGCTGCGATCGTCGGCACCGATCAGCTGACGGCGAACGCCGAACGCAGCAAGGTCCTGAACTTCCTCGATCGCGCCGACGTCCGGGCACAATTCGAAGCGCGTGGCATCAGCGCCAACGAAGCAAAGGCACGCGTCAACGCACTCACCGACGGCCAGGTGAAGCAACTGGCGGGGCGCATCGATCAACTGCCGGCGGGCGGCGACGGCATCATCGGCGCGCTGGTGCTGATTTTCGTGATTTTGCTGATCACCGACATCCTCGGACTGACCAAGGTGTTTCCGTTCACCCGCTCGGTGAGGTAATCCGGGCGTGCTGTCCGGTTCACGAACCGCCGCGCCAGCGGCGGTTCTGCTGTGTGCGCTGATTGCGCTGCTGAGCGGCTGCGCGACACCGCAAACCAGCGCGCTGCTCGACGCACGGCCGGCAACACTGCCGGTGCGCGTGGAACTCACGCGCGTACCGTTTTATCCGCAGGAAGCGCATCAGTGCGGGCCGGCGGCGCTCGCCACCGTGCTCACCCATGCGGGTGATCGCGTGACGCCCGAAAAGCTGACAGACGAAGTCTATCTGCCGGCACGCAAAGGTTCGCTTGCGCCGGAAATGCTGGCAGCGGCACGGCGCCACGGATTCATCGCCTATCCGCTGGCGCCGCGGCTCGCAGACGTGCTGACCGAAGTCGCGCACGGCACGCCGGTGGTGGTGCTGCAGAATCTGAGCCTGCCGATCTGGCCGATGTGGCATTACGCGGTGGTGATCGGTTACGATCTGCCGCGCGACCGGATCATCCTGCGCTCCGGAACGACGCGGCGCCTGACGATGACGCTCGGTACCTTCGAGCACACCTGGGCGCGCAGCCATGACTGGGCGATGATCGTGATCACGCCCGACCGGCTGCCGGCAACCGTCGCGGAGGACACTTACGTCACCGCAGCCGCGGCGCTGGAACGCGAGAATCGCGCCGCGGCGCATCGTGCCTACGAGACCGCGCTCAAACGCTGGCCACGCAATCTGGTGGCGCGTATCGGCCTCGGCAACACCGCTTACGCAATGCACCACCTTGCTGCGGCCGAGGCGGCGTATCGCCGTGCAACCGTTGACCATCCCGGCTCCGCGGATGCCTGGAACAATCTGGCGCAGACGCTCGCCGATCGCGGCCGGCACCGTGCAGCACTGAAAGCTGCGCAACGCGCGGTCGCGATTGGCGGCTCGCGCCGCGCCACTTACGAAGCAACGCTGCGCGGGATTTCGGAACAGCGCTGATGCGCAGTGGTTCTGTGCATGCGTTCCTGCAATAATGGGTTTTTGCCGGAACACTTGTCATGTCAAATCACCTCGCGCACGAAACCAGCCCGTATCTGCTGCAGCACGCCGGAAATCCGGTCGACTGGTATCCGTGGGGCGACGAAGCGTTGGAACGCGCGCGCCGCGAAAACAAGCCGATCCTGCTTTCGATCGGCTATTCGGCGTGCCACTGGTGCCACGTGATGGCGCACGAATCGTTCGAGGATCCGGCCGTCGCGGCCGCGATGAACGAGCACTTCATCAACATCAAGGTCGATCGCGAGGAACGGCCGGACCTCGACCAGATCTACCAGACCGCGCACGCGGTGCTGACGCAGCGCAGCGGCGGCTGGCCGCTGACGATGTTCCTCACGCCCGACCAGCAGCCGTTCTTCGGCGGCACTTATTTTCCGAAGCAAAGCCGGCACAACCTGCCCGGTTTTCTCGACCTGGTGCCGCGCATCGCCGCCATCTATCGCGACAAGCGCGACGATATCGAACGGCAGAATCTCGCGCTCGCCGACGCGCTGTCACGCACCGTGCCGCAGCGCCATGACACGCCACAGATCACCGCTGCGCCGCTCGCCGATGCGCGGCGTGAACTGGGGCGGTCGTTCGATCCGAAGTACGGTGGCATCGGCAATGCACCTAAATTTCCGCATCCGTTCGAACTCGATTTCTGTCTGGCGCGCCATGCGCTGGATGGCGATGTTGATGCGCTGAACATCGTACGCGTGACGCTCACCCGCATGGCCGAGGGTGGCATTTACGACCAGCTCGGCGGCGGCTTCTGCCGCTACAGCGTCGATCAGTACTGGACCATCCCGCATTTCGAGAAAATGCTGTACGACAACGGCCCGCTGCTCGCGCTCTACAGCGATGCGTGGCGCGTGACGCACGATGCGCTGTATGAGGAGGTAGTGGTGGAAACGGCGAACTGGGCGATGCGCGAAATGCAATCGCCGCAGGGCGGCTTTTATTCCAGCCTCGATGCCGATTCGGAGCACGAGGAAGGCAAATTCTACGTCTGGACGCCGGATGAAGTGCAGGCACTGCTGACGCCGGACGAATACGCGGTGGTTGCGCCACATTACGGTCTCGACGGGCCGCCGAATTTCGAACAAAACCGTTGGCACCTGCGCGTGGTCAAGCCGCTGGCGTTCATCGCCGGACGGCTCGACATTGCAGCCGATGCCTGCGCCGCGCGACTCGAGTCGGCACGCGCAAAACTGCTCGCGGCACGCGAACGACGCGTGCACCCCGGCCGCGATGATAAAGTCCTCGCCAGCTGGAACGCACTGATGATCAAGGGACTCACACGTGCGGCACGGGTGTTCGGCCGCGCCGAGTGGCTGGCCGCCGCCGACCGCGCGCTGTCGTTCATCCGCAGCACGATGTGGCGCGACGGCCGCCTGCTCGCGACGTCGAAGGACGGCCGCACGCATCTCAACGCCTATCTCGACGACTACGCTTTTCTGCTCGATGCGATGGTCGAACGCTTGCAGGCATCATTTCGCAGCGACGATCTCGAATTCGCATGCACGCTCGCGGATACGTTGCTGGCGCAATTCGAAGATACGGACGAAGGCGGATTTTTCTTCACCAGTCACGACCACGAACAGCTCATTCACCGCCCCAAGACCGCCTATGACAATGCCACGCCGTCGGGCAACGGCGTCGCCGCGACCGCGCTGCAGCGGCTCGGCCATCTGACCGGCGAACAGCGCTATCTGGCGGCCACGGAGCGCGCGATCCGGCTGTTTTACCCGGTGCTGCAGCAGCAGGCCGGCGCCTGCGTCAGCCTGATCACCGCGCTCGCGGAATATCTTGCGCCGCCGCCGGTGGCGATCCTGCGCGGTCCCGCCGATGAACTTTCATCCTGGCAACGGGCGCTCGATGGCGAATACAGGCCCAACCTGCTCGCGCTCGCCATTCCGGATACGGTTTCCGGTCTGCCCGAGGCGCTCGATAAACCGGTAAAGAACACCGGCAGTCCGGTCAGCGCATGGGTATGTCGCGGCACGGTCTGTCTGCCGCCGGTAACCTCACAGGCGGCACTGCAGGATGCGCTCGCGCCGGAACCAATCATTCCCCCTTTGCAAAAGGGGGGTAGCGAATAGCTCGAAGCGCCGATTAAATCCCCCTCAATCCCCCTTTTGCAAAGGGGGAAGCTACCGTGCCTGTTCCCGGTCGCGTCACAGCTCCCACGCGTGTTCGCCAAAGCACTGCCCGCGGGCTAGAATGCCAAGGTCTGCCACAACCGTTATCAGGAGCGATGATGAAACCGTTGTTCGCGGCGCTCGCCGCCACTGCCGGCCTGCTTTTCGTCCAGGGTGCGCACGCCGTCGACGCGAAAGCCGCCGCGGCACTCGCTCAGTCCAGCGGCTGCATGACGTGCCACGACATCGGCCAGAAAAAAATCGGCCCGGCATTCAAGGCCGTCGCCGCGAAGTACCACGGCGACAAGAACGCCGAATCGTGGCTGATCAAGAAGGTAACGCAAGGCGGTTCCGGCGTCTGGGGCAATGTACCGATGCCGCCCAATGCGCAGGTCAGCGAAGCCGACATCAAGACGCTCGTCGAGTGGATTCTGTCACTGAAGTAAGCGGCCGCGAGGCGCACCGGCGCCGGCGATGATGGCATCGCCCGGCCGCAGGGTGCCCGCAACGGTATATTGAAAAGCGGCGGCTGATGCCGCGATTGGATCAGCGCCGTGTACTCCGACATTTCCTCTGATATTCCGCTGGAATGAGCAACTCCCGTAGCAGCCCTCTGCCGCCGCTGTCGGACGATGAATCGTTCGCATTGCTCGACGATGGCCTGGCGCCGGACAACGACGCGCGCAGCCGGCTGTTCACCGGCCTTTGCGCTGAAATCGTTTGTACCCGCGCGGAAGACGTCGAACATCGATTCGATGAGATCGCTGCGGCCTGCGCGGCAGAGCAGCATGTGGTGGCGCTGTTCGACTACGAGCTGGGGCACGCGCTGGAAAAACGCCTGGCGCAGCGCGTGCCGGATGCGCGTTCACTGTTTCGTGCGCTGGTATTCAACCAGTGCCGCCGGCTTGGCACCACCGAAACCGCAGCCTTCATCGAAACGCAGCTGAAGCGGCGGCCGCAACAGCCGTGCGGTATCGCCGCGCTGCGGCCAAACGTGTCACGCGAACGCTACACGGCCTGCATGCAGCGCATTCACGACTACATCGATGCCGGCGACGTTTATCAAATCAACTTCACGCTCAAGCTGCTGTTCGACTACTTCGGCGATCCGCTGGCGCTGTACGGCGCATTGCGCGCGCGCCAGCCGGTTGCGTACGGCGCGTTCATCCGCCTCCCGGATCGCAGCGCCGTGCTGTCATTTTCACCCGAGCTCTTTTTCCGCCGCGACGCCGCGAGCGGCACCATTATCGCGAAACCGATGAAGGGCACCGCGAAGCGCGGCGTCAACCCGGAAGAAGATGCCTTTCGCGGCGCCGCGCTGGCGCAGGATGCGAAGAACCGCGCCGAGAACGTGATGATCGTCGACTTGCTGCGCAACGACCTGGGACGCATCGCGCGCCCCGGCAGCGTGCAGGTAGAACGGCTGTTCGAGATCGAGCCTTACCCGACGTTGTTGCAGATGACGTCAACCATCCGCGCGCAGGTCGATCCCGATCGTACGCCGGCCGAGCTGCTGCGGGCGCTGTTTCCATGCGGTTCGATCACCGGCGCACCGAAGGTGCGCGCAATGGAAATCATCAATGAACTGGAAGATGCACCGCGCGGCCTTTACACCGGCGCCATCGGCCATTTCGCGCCGAACGCAGACGTGGTGTGCAACGTCGTGATCCGCACGCTGGTGCTCGACGGACACGGCCACGGCGAGATGGGCGTCGGCGGCGGCATCGTTTACGACTCCGACGCGGACGACGAGTACGCGGAATGTCTGCTCAAGGCCAGCTTTCTCTCGGAACACGATCCCGGATTTGCGCTGATCGAAACCTTGCGCTGCGAACCGCAACACGGCTATCAGCGGCTCGCTGCGCATGTGGCGCGGGTTGCCGCTTCGGCAACGTATCTCGGCTTTGCCTGCGACCGCGGCGCAATCATGCTGGCGCTGGAAACACACCGGCGCGGATTCGATCCGGCCGCCGCCCATCGCGTCCGCCTCACGCTCGACAAGCGCGGCCGCCTCGACATCACGTCCGCGCCGCTGGCAACAACCGCCGACACCGAGCCGCAGCCGGTGATCGTGTCGCCGCACCGCACCCGCGCCGGTGATCTGCTGCTGCGCCACAAGACCACCGCGCGCGCGCTCTACAATGCAGAGCTGGCACGGGCACAGGCGGCCGGCTGTTTCGACGCGCTGTTCGCGAACGAGCGCGGCGAAGTCACCGAGGGCGCCCGCAGCAACGTATTCGTGAAGCTGGACGGACACTGGTACACGCCGCCGGTATCGTGCGGCCTGCTGCCCGGCGTAATGCGCGCCGCCGTGCTGGCCGATCCTGTGTTCGGCGCCATCGAGCGTGTCATCACGCTCGACGAGCTGGACCGCGCGCAGGCACTGATGCTGACCAATTCGGTACGCGGCAGCGTGCCGGCGCGCATCGTCGCAGACACCCGCGGCACCCGGTGATTGCGGCATCCGCGCCGCAGTCACGCATCAGACGCCGTCACGCGCCTCCGTATCGCGCCGGAACTGCAGCGACTGGCGCACGCCCCAGTAATACAGCGCCAGCGATACGGCCGCGACCACGGCAATATCCCAGCCGAACGTGATCACGTTGATGCCGCCGAAGTGGCTGGAGCCGAGATACGACAGCAGCGCCATGATCAACAGGTAGGCGATCAGCCACGCGCCATAGCGTACCGTCTTCATGTCGATGCGTCCGGCGATTGCATAACCGATGTAGATCAGCACGCCGACGAACAGGATACCGAGTATCTGGCCGGTCTGCGGCCACTGGCTCCAGTACAGCAGCAGCGACGCCAGCACGAACGACAGCGGCGACAGCACGGATCCCAGCGGCAGACGGAACGGCCGGCGTACTTCCGGCGCAATCGCGCGCAGCCCGCCGAATGCAACCGGCCCCATCGCATACGCGACCATGAACGCGACGCTGATTGCCGACGCCAGTTCGCCGAAACCGCCCTCGGTGATCAGTACGAAGCCGACTTCGACCAGAAAACAGATGAACAGTCCCCAGCCGGGCGTGCCGCGCGTCGGACTCAGCCGCAGGAAAATCGGCGACATGGTACGGTTTTCCGCCATCGTGTACAGCACCCGCGGCACCGTTCCGACGTTGGTCGCATTGGGGCCGTTCGGCGACACGATACCGTCGATGAAGACCAGGAACGCGATCGTGCCCAGGCCGGCCGCGATCAGCACGTCGTAAAGCGGTGCCGGCAGTTTCGACAGCGTGTGCCAGTCGCCGCTGACCACGCCATGGGCGGCCAGTCCCGGCCACCGCACGCTGCCGACGAAAATCACCGCGATCAGCACATAGGTCAGCACCGCGGCCAGGATCGTGCCGAGCAGCGCAATCGGCAGATCGCGCCCCGGGTTTCTCGCCTCGGCGCCGAAATCCAGTGCCTGACGAAATCCCAGGTACGCGAACACGGTGCCGGCCGTGCCCAGCAGCACGCCCGATGCGCCGTACGGCGCGAAGCCGCCGTACCCATGGAAATTGTCAGTATTGAAAGCGACGATGCCGGCGCCGACGACGAACAGTATGATCGGAATGTATTTCAGCGTGGTGACCCAGTTCTGGAAAATCGCCAGGTACTTGACGCCGACATAATTCAGAACGCCGAGCAGCGCCAGGATGGCGCACGCCACCACGATGCCGAGCGCCGTCAGATGCTGCGACGGCGTCGTCAGCGACGGCAGATACGGCGCCAGATAGCGCGTCACCGCAACCGCCTCGGCCGGCGGGATGATGACGTATGAAATGAACGCCGCCCAGCCGGCGATGTGACCGGTGAAGCTGCCGTGCGACAGCCGCGGATAGAGCGCGACGGCGCCCGCCGCCGGCCACGCCGCACCGAGTTCCGCATAGACCAGGCCGATGATCAGCATGATGACGCCGGCGATGATCCACGACAGCACGCTCGCGGGCCCGGCATGCGACGCGACGACGCTCGGCAGCAGCAGCCAGCCCGAGCCGATCACCGTGCCCAGGCTCATCGTCAGCAGCGAAAACCATCCGAGCTCTTTTTTGAACTGCCCCGCGGCAGATATTGTAGTGGCCATGCGCGGTCTCCTCCCGGTTCAAATTTCAGGATTCGGGAATCAGGATTCAGGATCCAGAATCCGAGTTCCAAGGGGCCAACTACGAATATGGCTCAGGTGTCTCCCCGTCTTCGACAACGACAAAAGGCGAAAACCGGAAGCTTCTCCCTGAATCCTGAATCCTGATTCCTGCTCTCTACACCCAGTCGCGCGCCACCAGAAATTCGCTATAAAGTTTTTCTTCGGCGCTTCCCGGCTCCGGCCGCCAGTCGTAGCGCCAGTTTACTACGGGCGGCAGCGACATCAGAATCGCCTCGGCACGCCCCCCCGATTGCAGCCCGAACAACGTGCCGCGGTCGTAGACCAGGTTGAATTCGACGTAACGGCCGCGGCGGTAAACCTGAAACGCACGCTCGTGCTCGCCGTAGGCGTTGCTTCGACGGTGTTCGACGATCGGCACGTAGGCGATGAGAAAATGCTCGCCGACGCTGCGCGTCAGCGCGAAGCAGGTATCGAAATCCGGCTCCTTCAGATCATCGAAGAAAATGCCGCCGATGCCGCGCGGCTCCGCGCGGTGTTTCAGATAAAAATATTCATCACACCATTTCTTGAAACGCGGATAGCGCTCGTCGCCGAACGCCGCCAGCGCGTCCCGGCAGGTGCGGTGAAAGTGAACGGCGTCCTCATGAAATCCGTAATAAGGCGTCAGGTCCATGCCCCCGCCAAACCACCACACCGGCTCCGCTCCCGGTTTTTCCGCAATCAGGAAACGCACGTTCATATGCACCGTCGGCACATACGGATTGCGCGGATGCAGCACCAGCGACACGCCGGCCGCCTGGAACGAGCGTC
>JBDZVW010000081.1:0-9938 GCA_040255885.1 Betaproteobacteria bacterium | reverse complement strand
GAAGCGCTTGATCTTGACGCCGCACAGGCGCGCCACCAGGTAGTGGCCGAATTCGTGCACCGTGACCAGCACGCCGAGCGCCACCACGAACGCCAGCAGCGTCGTCAGCACGTTCATCATGCGATGGCCCCGTGCGCGCTCATGCCGCGCTCGCCGCCCGGCCGCCGCCCGCCGATTGCGTGAGCGATGCCAGCGCCTGGCCGCGCGCCCACGCATCGGTCGCGAGCACGTCGTCGAGCGACGTCAGCGGCTGGACGTCGAGGCGCGACAGCACCGCATCGATCACGCCCGGAATGCGCGTGAACGGCAGACGGCCCGCGAGAAAATGCTCGACCGCGACTTCGTTGGCGGCATTGAGCGCCGCCGGCGCATTGCCGCCGGCCGCCAGCGCACGGTAACCGAGTCCGAGACAGGGAAAGCGCTCCAGATCGGGCTCCTCGAAGTGCATCGTGCCGACCTTCGCCAGCTCCAGGAAATCGATGCCGGCGGCGATGCGCTCCGGAAACCCGAGGCCGACCGCGATCGGCGTGCGCATGTCCGGATTGCCGAGCTGCGCAATCACGGAACCGTCGACGTATTCGACCAGAGAATGAATCACGCTTTCCGGGTGGATCACGACATGAATGCGATCGCGTTCGACGCCGAACAGCCAGTGCGCCTCGATCACCTCGAGGCCCTTGTTCATCATCGTCGCCGAATCGACCGAGATCTTGCGCCCCATCACCCAGTTCGGGTGACGGCATGCCTGGTCCGGCGTCACCTGTCCCAGCGCCTCGCGCCGCAGCGTGCGGAACGGACCACCGGAAGCGGTGAGGATAATGCGGCGCACGCCGGCACGATCAGCATCCCCATCGTAGTCGCGCGGCAGCGCCTGGAAGATCGCATTGTGCTCGCTGTCGATCGGCAGCAGCCGCGCGCCGCTGGCGCGCACCGCTTCGATGAACACATGCCCGGCCGTGACCAGCGTTTCCTTGTTCGCAAGCAGCACGCATTTGCCGGCGCGCGCGGCGGCCAGCGTGGCCTTCAACCCGGCGATGCCGACGATCGCCGCCATCACGGTATCGGCCTGCGGCAGCGCCGCCACCTCTTCCAGCGCATCCGCTCCGCTCAATACCTGGCATGGCAGATGCGCCGCCTGCACGCTGTGCTGCAGCGCCTGCGCCGCAGCGGCATCGGTCATCACCACGTATTCGGGCCGGAAACGCTGGCAGGCTTCGAACAGCATCTGCCAGTGATTGCGCGCGGTCAGTGCGACCACCCGGAACCGTTGCGGATGGCGCGCGATCACGTCGAGCGTGTTGCGGCCGACGCTGCCGGTCGCGCCGAGCACGGTGATGTTGCGCGTCGCAGTCATTTGATCCTCATCCCGCAAAAATCCTGCCGGCGGCGTAGCATAATGCGGCCAGCGGCATGCCGGCGGTCAGCGCATCGATGCGGTCGAGCATGCCGCCATGTCCGGGAAGCCAGTGGCCGCTGTCCTTGGCGCCGGCACGGCGCTTGATCCACGATTCGAACAGGTCGCCGACGATGCCCAGCACGGCGATCGCCAGAAACAGCGCCCATTCCCGAAAGAAGTGCGCCGCAGGTTGTGTTCTCAGGAATATAAACCAAAGCGCCACAAAATACATCGTCACCGCCGCCAGCGCGCCGGCAACGCCTTCCCAGGTTTTGCCGGGACTGATCGATGGCGCGAGCTTGCGCCGTCCGTACGCACGGCCGGCAAAATAGGCGGCGCTGTCCGAAATCCAGATGATTGCCATAACCATCAGCAGCAGTCCCGGCCGCGGCAGCAGCACCAGCGCCAGCCATGCCGGCACCGTCACCAGCAGCCCGGCAACGGCACCGGCGGCGCGCCGCAGCGGCAGACGGCCGCTCAGATACCATGGCACCGCCGCGATCCAGAATGCCAGGCTCACTATCAGCACCGCAATGGCGGTCGCATGAGCACCCGCCGCGAGCGCGATCCACAGCAGCACGCAGCAGCCAATCCCGATCGCGCACAGCAGTGTGCGCGGCCAGCCGTTCCATCCGATCAGTCCGCCCCATTCCCACAGCGCGACTGCCAGCGGCAGCAGCAGAACGAGCGCCCACCATTGATCGGACAACAGGAAGAGTGCGGCGACAACGGCCGCCAGAAGAATGACGGCGGTCAGCAGACGCTGGCTCAGCATCGCGGAAGCCCGTGCCGGCGGGACCGTGCGCCGGGCCACGCATCAGCCGGCCGCAGCCGGCGCGTCGAGGGTTTCCAGCAGCTGTTCGCTGGTGCGGCCGAAACGCCGTTCGCGCCGGCGGTAGGATGCGATCGCCGCATCCAGCGCCGCCGCGTCGAAATCGGGCCACAGCGTGTCGGTAAAGCACAGCTCGGTGTACGCCAGCTGCCACAGCAGAAAATTGCTGATGCGCTGCTCGCCGCCGGTGCGGATGAAAAGATCGGGTTCCGGCGCGTAGTTGAGCTGCAGATAGGGCAGCAGATCGGCTTCGCCGAAACCATCCGCCGCTTCCGGATGCTCGCGCAGCAGCCGGTTGGCCGCCTGCAGGATGTCCCAGCGTCCGCCGTAATTCGCTGCGACTGTCAGCGTCAGCCGGCTGTTGTCGCGTGTCAGCGCTTCGGCGTCGCGGATCAGCCGCACCAGCCGCGGCTCGAAGCGCGACAGATCGCCAATTGCCCGGAAGCGGATGTCGTTGTCGTGAAGCTTCGACACTTCCTGTTCCAGCGCCTTGACGAACAACTGCATCAGGAATCCCACTTCCTCCGCCGGTCGGCGCCAGTTCTCGCTGGAGAACGCGAACAGCGTCAGAAATTCCACGCCGCGCTCGGCGCACGCGCGCACCGTCGCGCGCACCGCCTCGACGCCGCGGCGATGCCCGGCGATGCGCGGCAGAAAGCGCCGCTTCGCCCAGCGGCCGTTGCCGTCCATGATGATCGCGACGTGACGCGGCACGTCGCCCGCTTCCGGAATCGCGATGGTCGAGCTGATATGTGTCATTTACACCGCCATCAGGTCGGTTTCCTTCGCCGCCAGCATCTTGTCGACTTCCGTAATGTAGCGGTCGGTCAGCTTCTGCACGTCGTCCTGCGCGCGGCGCTCGTCGTCCTCGGCCACCTTTTTCTGCTTCAACAGATCCTTCAGCTGCTGGTTCGAATCGCGCCGGATGTTGCGCACCGCGACGCGCGCGTTTTCCGCCTCGTGCCGCACCACCTTGATCAGGTCGCGCCGGCGCTCCTCGGTGAGCGCCGGCATCGGCACCCGGATCAGGTCGCCGGTCGCCGCCGGATTGAGCCCCAGATCGGACTCCCGGATCGCCTTCTCGATGGCGTTCGTCATCTTCTTGTCCCACGGCGCCACGCCGATGGTGCGGGCATCGATCAGTGTCACGTTGGCCACCTGCGGAATCGGCGTCGGCGTGCCGTAATAGTCGACGCTCACATGGTCGAGCAGCCCGGTATGCGGACGCCCGGTGCGGATTTTCCCGAGATCCGTCTTCAGTGCATCGAGGGTCTTCTTCATGCGCTGTTCGGCGTCTTTCTTCACGTCGGCAATCATGCGGTCACCTTTCCCTCAACTGTTATCAAAGTGCCTTCGCCGGCCTTCGTCACCACGCGCTTCAGCGCACCCGGCTTGAAGATGCTGAACACGTTGACCGGCAGCTTCTGGTCGCGGCACAGCGTCAGCGCCGTCGCATCCATCACCTTCAGGTGCTTGATGATGGCCTCGTCGAACGTCAGCCGCTGGTAGCGCATCGCCTCGGGATGCGTCTTCGGATCCTCGGTGTAAACACCGTCGACCTTGGTCGCCTTCAGCACCAGATCGACGTTCATTTCCATGCCGCGCAGCGCCGCCGCAGTATCGGTCGTGAAGAACGGGTTGCCGGTGCCGGCGGCAAAGATCACCACCCGTCCTTCCTCCAGGTAGCGGATCGCCTTGCCGCGGATGTACGGCTCCGCCACCTGCTCGATGTTGAGCGCCGACTGCACGCGGCTGACGATGTCCACGCGCCGCATTGCGTCCTGCAGCGCCAGTGCGTTCATCACGGTCGCCAGCATGCCCATGTAATCGGCGGTGGCGCGGTCCATGCCGCGCGCCGCGGGCGCGATGCCACGGAAGATGTTGCCGCCGCCGATCACGACCGCCACTTCGACACCAAGCTTCAGCACTTCGGCGATTTCGCCGACGATGCGGTCGATCGTCGCCGGATTGATGCCGTAGCTGTCCTCGCCCATCAGCGCTTCGCCCGACAGCTTGAGCAGGATGCGCTTGTACATCGCGTGACCGTCTGTCATTCGATGCCGCCGATCCGACGTTCAGTGAGCCGCCTGGCCGGCCTGCGCCATCACTTCGGCCGCGAAGTCTTCCTTGCGCTTCTCGATGCCCTCGCCCACCACGAACAGCCGGAACGCGTGGACCGTGGCGCTCTTCGATTTCAGGAGCTGCCCGACGGTTTGATCGGTATCCTTGACGAACGGTTGCCCGAGCAGCGTGACTTCGGCGAGAAACTTGACGATGCGCCCTTCGACCATCTTTTCGACGATGTTGGCCGGCTTGCCGCTTTCGGCCGCCTGCGCCGCATAGATTTCGCGTTCCTTCGCAATCACGTCGGCCGCGACATCTTCCTGGCTGACCGTCAGCGGCTTGCTCGCCGCGACGTGCATTGCGAGATCCTTGCCCAGTTGCGCGTCGCCGCCCGAGACGTCGATCAGCACACCGATCCGGCGGCCATGCAGGTAGCTCGCCAGCCGTCCCTGTGCGTCGATCAGCGCCACCCGGCGCACACCGATGTTTTCACCCAGCTTCGCGATCAGCGCCTGGCGCGCCACTTCGACCGTCTCGCCCGACGCCAGCTGCGCATTCGACAGCGCCGCCACGTCTTCGGTGCCGGTCGCCGCCGCGGCCTGCGCCAGCGCCGTCACGAACGCGCCGAAACTTTCATCCTTCGCCACAAAATCGGTTTCGCAGTTGACTTCAACCAGCGCGCCGCGCTTGCCGTCGGCGGCGATATGCGCGGCCACCGCGCCTTCCGCGGCGATGCGCCCCGCGATCTTGCTCGCCTTGGCGCCGCTCTTGATCCGCATCAAATCGGCTGCAGCCTTCATGTCGCCGCCGCTTTCCACCAGCGCCTTCTTGCATTCCATCATGCCGAGGCCGGTCGCCTCGCGCAGTTCCTTCACCATTGCTGCGGTGATTTCCGCCATCAGTATCTGCTCCACAAGTCAAAAAAAAGGGGCCATCGCCCCTCTGGAAATGCTGCAGGCCGCCGCGCCATCGCCGCACTTGCGCGGCATGCACCGGCTCCGCGGGACAGGCGTTGCGACCGATGATTTTCGTGCCGTTTCACCGTTATCGGGATTCCGCGGCGGCTTCCGCTTCTTCCTCGACTTCGACGAATTCGTCCTCGCTGGCGGTGCCGGTAATTTCCTGCACGCTCTGGCTGCGCCCTTCCAGAATCGCATCGGCGATGCCGCGGGCGTAGAGCCGTATCGCGCGGCTGGAATCGTCGTTGCCCGGGATCACGTAATCGACATGCAGCGGCGAATGGTTGGTATCGACCACGCCGATCACCGGAATGCCGAGCTTCGCCGCTTCCGCGACGGCGCCTTTCTGGTAGCCGACGTCGATCACGAACATCGCGTCCGGCAGGCCGCCCATGTCCTTGATGCCGCCCAGGCTGCGTTCGAATTTGGCGATCTCGCGCTGGTAATGCAGCGCTTCCTTCTTCGACAGGCGATCGAGCGAGCCATCCTGCGCCATCGTTTCCATGTCGTGCAGCCGCTTGATCGACTGCTTGACGGTTTTGTAGTTGGTCAGCATGCCGCCGAGCCAGCGATGATCGACGTACGGCGAACCGCAGCGGATCGCCTCTTCACGCACGATTTCACGCGCCTGGCGCTTGGTGCCGACGAACAGGATCGTACCCTTGTTGGCGGCGAGCTGGCGCGCGAACTTGAGCGCCTCCTGAAACATCACCACCGTCTTTTCGAGGTTGATGATGTGGATCTTGTTGCGATGGCCGAAAACATACGGGGCCATCCTAGGGTTCCAGTAGCGCGTCTGATGGCCGAAGTGAACTCCGGCTTCCAGCATTTCGCGCATCGTGACAGACATTATTGACGTCTCCTGTTAGGGTTGAGCCTCCATCCGTGCATTTCACCCCACGTCTCGTGAGGCACCCCGACTCGCAACGGATGTGTGGTTTCGCGGCGCGTGCTGCGCGCCGCCCGGCCTGACAACGAACCATGCCGCAACAGAATGCAGACCCGCTATCAGATTAACGGTGAAGTATACTATGATTTTGTTCATGTTTTCAATAGGGAATGACCGGTTTCGGCGGACCCTGGCGGCATTTCACCGGGCGCCGGATTCATACAACCGGTAGCGTAAGTTACAATTACATTATTTTTCCGCGGCCTGCCACGGCGGCGATCCGATGACGAGTTTGCGATGCCCATCAGTTTGAGAACCCCCGAAGAGATCGAAAAAATGCGCGTTGCCGGCGAACTGGCCGGAGAGGTGCTCGATTTCATCACGCCCCACGTCAAGCCCGGCGTTACCACCGACGAGCTGGACCGGCTGTGCCACGACTACATGGTGCGCGAGCAGCACACCGTTCCGGCGCCGCTCAACTACGCGCCGCCGGGCTACACGCCCTTTCCGCGCTCGATCTGCACCTCGATCAACCACGTCGTGTGCCACGGCATTCCGGGCGACAAGAAACTGAAGGGCGGCGACATCATCAATCTCGACATCACCGTGATCAAGGACGGCTGGCACGGTGACACCAGCCGCATGTTCTGCGTCGGCCAGCCGTCGATTCAGGCACGCCGGCTGTGCCAGATCACCTACGAATGCATGTGGCGCGGCATCGCGACGGTGAAGCCCGGCGCACATCTCGGCGATATCGGCTACGCGGTTCAGCAATACGCCGAGCGCAACGGCTACAGCGTGGTGCGCGAATTCTGCGGCCACGGCATCGGCCGGCGCTTTCATGAAGACCCGCAGGTGCTGCACTACGGCCGGCCCGGCACCGGTGTGCGGCTCGAGGCGGGCATGACGTTCACAATCGAACCGATGATCAATGCCGGCAAGCCCGGCATCCGCCAGCTGGCCGACGGCTGGACCGTCGTCACGCGCGACCACAGCCTGTCCGCGCAATGGGAGCACACGATACTGGTTACCGACACCGGCTATGAAGTGCTGACGCTGTCCGCCGGCGCACCACCGGCTCCCGCGCTGAACTAGAAACCATTTCGTAAATTTCCGCATCGGTGGCGGATCGTCCGAACTCCAGCCACATGCCCGACATCGCCGCCGGTCCCGCCCCGTCCCGGCATCTGCTGGAAACGTGGAAGTCGCGCCTCGCGCAGTCGCGCGCCGATAGCCGGGCACGCTATCTCTCCGATCACGCGATCGCGGCACTGCTGCAGCGGCTGTCGCGGCTGGTCGATGACTGCCTGAAGGATCTGTGGCGGACGCTGGCAATGCCGCGCGGACCGGCGCTGGTGGCGGTCGGCGGCTACGGCCGCGGCGAACTGTTTCCGTTTTCCGATGTCGACCTGCTGGTGCTGTTGCCGGAAGCGCCGGACGCACGTGCCGGCGCGGCGCTGGAAGCATTCGTCGGCGCGCTGTGGGACGTCGGACTGGAGGCCGGCCACAGCATCCGTACCATCGACGGTTGCATCGAACTGGCGCGTGAAGACGTGACGGTGCGCACCGCGCTGCTGGAAGCGCGCTACATCGCCGGCGATCGCGCGCTGTTCAAACGCTTCGCCGCAAGCTTTACCGCCACGCTCGACGCGTTGCGCTTCTTCAAGGCCAAGCAGCTCGAGCAGCAGCAGCGCCACGCGCGCTTCGCCGCCGCCAACCTCGAGCCCAACATCAAGGAAAACGCCGGTGGCCTGCGCGACCTGCACACCGTTCTGTGGATCACCCGCGCCGCCGGCATCGGCACGCGCTGGCACGATCTGACCGGCGCCGGCATCATCACCCGCGCCGAAGCCGTCCAGATCCGCCGCTGCGAACGTCTGCTGCAGCATCTGCGCGCGCGGTTGCACTATCTCGCCAACCGCCACGAAGACCGCCTGCTGTTCGATTACCAGGCCGAGCTGGCGCGGCAATTCGGCCTGCGCGACCTGCCGCAGTGGCGCGCCAGCGAACAATTGATGCAGCGCTATTACCGCACCATCAAGACGGTGCTCCAGATCAGCACGATCGTGCTGCTGAATCTGGAACAGCGGTTGCTGCCGCGCACGCGCGCCCACACCGTGCCGCTCACCGAGCACTTCGAAATCGCCGATGAATTGCTGCGCGCGCGCAACGAATCCGTGTTCGCGCATCATCCGGGCGCGATTTTCGAAGGCGTTCACCTGCTGCAGCAGCATCCGGAACTGAAGGGAATGGGTGCCGGCACGCTGCGCGCGCTGTGGCGCGCCGGACGCGGCATCGACGGCGCGTTTCGCCGCGATCCCGCCAATCGCGCGCTGTTCATGGCGATCCTGCGCAGCCCGGCTGGTGTCACCCACGCGCTGCGGCGGCTCAACCAGTACGGCATTCTCGGCCGCTACCTGCCGGCGTTCGGCCGCATCGTCGGGCAGATGCAGCACGATCTGTATCACGTCTATACCGTCGACGAGCACATTCTGAAGGTGGTGAGCAATCTGCGGCGCTTTTGCATTCCGGAGTTCGCGCACGAATTTCCGCTGTGCATGCGGCTGATGAACGATTTCGACCATCCCGAAGTGCTGTACGTCGCCGCACTGTTTCACGACATCGCGAAAGGCCGCGGCGGCAACCACTCGCTGCTCGGCATGCGCGACGCGCGCCGCTTCTGCCGGGCGCACGCGCTGCCGCGCAGGGATGCCGATCTCGTGGTGTGGCTGGTCGGCAATCACCTGTTGATGTCGACAGTCGCGCAAAAGCAGGACATTTCTGATCCGGCCGTGGTGGCGGCATTCGCCGCGAAGGTCGGCGACAAGCGCCATCTCGCCGCGCTCTATCTGCTGACGGTCGCCGACATCCGCGGCACCAGCCCCAAGGTATGGAACGCATGGAAGGCCAAGCTGATCGAAGACCTGTTCCATGCCACCAGCCGCTACCTCACCGGAGGCGGCGACGCGCTGCCCGATACGGTGCGGCTGCGGCAGGACGCGGCGACCGCGGAGCTGCAGCTGCACGCGATCCCGGACGGCGTGCAGCGGGCATTGTGGTCACGTCTCGATACCGCCTATTTTCTGCGCCACACCGCGACCGAAATCGCGTGGCATGCGCGCGTGCTCAATCGCCGCGTCGACAGCCCCGTGCCGGTGGTGCGGGCACGCCTCTCCGACGCCGGCGCCGGCCTGCAGGTGGTGATCTACGTGCGCGATCAGCCGCTGCTGTTCGCGCGTATCTGCGATTTCTTCGACAGCATCGGCTACAACATCGCCGAAGCGAAAATCCACACCACCCGCAACGGCTACGCGCTGGACACGTTCCAGCTCCAGGACGTTGCCAACAAGCACACGCATTACCGCGACCTGATCAGCTACATCGAATACGAGCTCGCGGCACGCCTGGCGCAGCAGGCGCCGCTGGCCGCGCCCGCGGCGGTGCGCCTGAGCCGGCGGCTGCGGCATTTTCCGATCACGCCGGAGATCAGCGTGCAGCCGGACGAAAAAGGCGACTACTGGTTGCTGTCGATCGTCGCCGGTGATCGTCCCGGACTGCTGTCGCGCATTGCGCGCACGCTGGCCGCGCACCGCATCGACGTTCATGCCGCGCGCATCAACACGCTGGGCGAGCGCGCCGAGGACACGTTCCTGATCGCCGGCAGTGCGCTCGCCGATGACCGCGCGGTGGTACGGCTCGAGCATGATCTGATCGACGCGCTCGACGCAGGCCGCGACTGAAAGCACTCCCGATAATGCGCCGCATTGCCCACCTCGACATGGATGCGTTCTATGCGTC
>JBDZVW010000418.1:0-2637 GCA_040255885.1 Betaproteobacteria bacterium | reverse complement strand
TAATCCACGGTATCGGTCGACGCATAGTTGAAGGTAACGTCTTTCCACAGCTCCAGTGCGGTCTTCAGCGGGCCGCAGTGGCGTGCCGCTTTCTGCAGAATTTCCGGCCCTTCGTTCCAGATGTCGCGGCCTTCGTTGCGTGCCTGGATCATTGCTTCGAGCGCCACGCGGTTGGCGGTCGCGCCGGCCTGGATGCCCTGCGTGTGGCCGATGGTGCCGCCGCCGAACTGCAGCACCACGTCTTCGCCGAGATAGTGAATGAGCTGATGCATCTGCCCGGCGTGGATGCCGCCGGAAGCGACCGGCATCACCTTGCGCAGCCCGGCCCAGTCCTGATCGAAGAAAATCCCGTGCTCCAGGCACTGCGGCGTCAGCGGCTCGCGCAGCGTGTCATAGATGCCGCGAATCACGTTGGGGTCGCCTTCGAGCTTGCCGACCACGGTGCCGGCATGGATGTGATCGACGCCGGCCATGCGCATCCACTTCGAGATCACGCGGAACGATACGCCGTGCAGCTTCTGCCGCGTATAGGTGCTGTGGCCGGCGCGGTGCAGGTGCAGGATCATGTCGTTGCGGCGCGCCCATTTCGCCATGCTCTGGATCGCGGTGTAGCCGATCACGAGGTCGATCATGACGACGCACGAGCCGAGCGCCTTCGCGAATTCGGCACGCTCGTACATGTCTTCCATCGTCGCCGCGGTCACGTTCAGATAGTGGCCTTTCACTTCGCCGGTTTCGGCGGCGGCGCGGTTCACCGCCTCCATCACGAACAGGAAGCGGTCGCGCCAGTGCATGAACGGCTGCGAATTGATGTTCTCGTCGTCCTTCACGAAATCGAGACCGCCCTTCAGCGCTTCATAGACCACGCGCCCGTAATTCTTGCCGGAAAGCCCGAGCTTGGGCTTGGTGGTGGCGCCCAGCAGCGGCCGGCCGAACTTGTCGAGGCGCTCGCGCTCGACGACGATGCCGGTGGCCGGGCCTTGGAAGGTCTTGAGGTAGGCGACCGGAATGCGCATGTCCTCGAGACGCAATGCGCGCACCGCCTTGAAGCCGAACACGTTGCCGATGATGGATGCGGTGAGATTGGCGATAGAACCTTCTTCGAACAGATCGAGGTCGTACGCAATGTACGCAAAGTACTGGTTTGGCGTGCCCGGCACCGGATCGACGCGATAGGCCTTGGCGCGATAGAGCTCGCAGGCCGTGAGGCGGTCGGTCCATACCACGGTCCACGTCGCGGTCGACGATTCGCCGGCGACCGCGGCCGCAGCTTCTTCCGGATCGACACCGTCCTGCGGCGTGATGCGGAACAGAGCGATGACGTCGGTGGCCTTCGGTTCATAGTCCGGCTGCCAGTAGCCCATCCGGGCATACGGAATGACGCCTGCCTGGTAGCGCTCGGCGCCGGTGATCGGTGACATCGGTGCATTCATCGCAAACCTCCTTGTCGACAGCGTGCGTCAACACTACGCGGCCCAATACATAAATAAAAGTCACAGTTTTTTATTACCATGATAAGATGGGACTTATGTAATCGGTCGGGAAGCAGAATGAAGAACGTGACCCTGCGCCAGCTGAAAGTATTCGAGGCGGTGGCGCGCAACCTGAGCTTTTCGCGCGCGGCGGCCGAACTGCATCTGACGCAGCCGGCGGTTTCAATGCAGGTGAAGCTGCTGGAAGATATTGCGGGGTTGCCGCTGTTCGAGCAGATCGGGAAAAAGATTTTTCTGACCGAGGCCGGACGCGAAGTGCAGGATCACGCGCTGGCAATGGCGCGGCAGATACGCCAGGCGGAAGCGCGGCTCGCCAATTTGAAAGGCATGGAGCACGGCCAGCTCGACATCTCGGTCATCAGCACCGCGAAATATCTGGCGCCGCATCTGCTGGCGCGGTTCTGCCGCGAACATCCGGGCATCCGGCTGAAGCTGACGGTGCACAACCGCGAGAGCGTGCTGGAACAGCTGACGAAAAATACCACCGACGTCGCGATCACCGGCTATCCGCCGAAGGAAATGGACATCGTTGCCGAGCCGTTCGCGCACAATCCGCATGCATTCGTCGCGGCGCCCGGCCATCCGCTGACACGCTCGCGCCGTATCCGGCTGGCGCGTATCGCACGCGAGAATCTGCTGGTGCGCGAGCCCGGCTCTGGCACGCGGATACTGATGGAACGCATATTCACCGAGAACCGCCTGACGTTCGTCGCCGCGATGGAAATCAACAGCAACGAAACCGTGAAGCAGGCGGTGATGGCGGGACTTGGCATCAGTCTGCTGTCACTGCATACCGTCGGGCTGGAGCTCGAGGCGAAGCGCCTCGCGGTACTCGATGTAACCGGCACGCCGGTGGTGCGCGAGTGGTACCTCGTGCATCGCACCAACAAGCGCCTGTCGCCGGCGGCGCAGGCATTCAAGGCCTTCCTGCTGAAAAACGCCGAACCGGCTTCAGAACGTTCGCCTGAAAAAACCGCTCACATGTAACCGGGCAGCCACAGCACGATCTGCGGAAACGCCGCGATCAGCACGATGAACAGCAGGATCAGCACGATGAACGGCGTCACGCCCCACAGCAGCTCCTTCAGTGGAATCTCCGGCGCGATGCCCTGAATCACGAACAGGTTGAGCCCGACCGGCGGGT
>JBDZVW010000080.1:0-9951 GCA_040255885.1 Betaproteobacteria bacterium | reverse complement strand
GCGCTGGTCAATGCGCACGGCGCGCTGAAGACGCTGGCCGCGTCGCTGATGAAGATCGCCAACGACGTCCGCTGGCTGGCCAGCGGTCCGCGCTGCGGCATCGGGGAAATCGCGATCCCGGAAAACGAGCCCGGCAGCTCGATCATGCCCGGCAAGGTCAATCCGACGCAATCGGAATCGCTGACGATGGCGTGCTGCCAGGTGTTCGGCAATGACGTCGCGGTCAATTTCGGCGGCGCGTCGGGCAATTTCGAGCTCAACGTGTTCCGGCCGCTGGTGATCCGCAATTTTCTGCACAGCGTGAAACTACTGGCGCATGGCTGTGACAATTTCAACACGCATTGTGCCGCCGGCATCACACCGGACAGGAAGCGCATCGATGCGCTGATGCGCAATTCGCTGATGCTGGTGACCGCGCTCAATCCGCACATCGGCTACGACAAGTCGGCGCAGATCGCGAAGAAGGCGCACAAGGAAGGCACCACGCTGAAGGCAGCGGCGCTGGCGCTCGGCTATCTGACGGCCGAGCAGTTCGACCGCTGGGTGCGGCCGGAAGACATGGTGGGACGCAAGTAACGAGCGAGATCCGGGTTGCTGCAGCATATGCGAAATCGCGGCCACTGGTTGGCGGCCGGCGGACGGGTAAAATAATCGCATCCACAGGATTTCGATTCGATGGAACTCGCACAGCAGACATCGCGGCACGACGAACCGTTATCGCGCGACCGGATTGCGCAGAGGTTGCGGCACCCGGCGCCGCCGACGGACGCGGACGCGTGGCACCTGACGCGTCTGCCTGCCGACACGCCGGCGGTTGCGGCGGCGGTGCTGGTGCCGCTGATCAACCGGGCGACCGGAATACAGCTGCTGTTCACGCATCGTACCTCTCATCTCGCCAATCATCCGGGACAGATCAGTTTCCCGGGCGGGCGTGTCGAGGGCGGCGACGCCAGCCGCGAGGACGCCGCGCTGCGCGAGGCCGAGGAAGAGGTCGGGCTGCCGCGCGCAGCGGTGGACGTGCTGGGCCGGTTGCCGGACTACGAAATTCCGTCCGGCTTCCGCATCACGCCCGTCGTCGGCTGGATCGATCCGCCGTTCGTGCTGGCGATGAATCCGCGCGAAGTGGTCGAGGCATTCGAGGCGCCGCTCACGCATTTTCTTGATCCTGGCAATTATCAGCAGCGCAGTTATGATTACAGCGGACGCCATCGCGATTATCTGGCGGTGCCCTATCGCGGCCGCTTCATCTGGGGCGCAACCGCGGGAATGCTGTACAGCTTGTGCCGTGCGCTGGCGGCGGAACACGGGGCACCGCTGCTGTAGGCAACGCAACGGTGTCGCCGCAGTACGCGCCGCGGCCAGACGGGTCGGTGATGGAGAATGCGCATGCTTCTGAAAGCCGAACAATCATCGCTGCTGATCATCGACATGCAGAAGAAGGTGCTCGATCTGGTTCGCGAGCACGAACGGGTGACCCGCCATTGCAAATGGCTGATGCGGCTCGCCGACAAGATCGGCGTGCCGGTGGCCGCGACCTGCCACTATCCCGAAGGACTGGGGCCGGTCGTCGACGAGCTGCGGCGCCATGTGCCGGCGCAGGCGGTGCGGTCCAAGGTGCATTTTTCATGTGTCGCGGCGCGCTGTCTCGATGATCTGCCGGCGATGCAGCGGCCGCAGGTGGTGATTGCCGGTATCGAAACCCACGTCTGCGTGTGGCAGAGTGCCGCCGATTTCAGGACGGCGGGGACGGAAGTGTACGTTGTCGCGGATGCCGTGTCGTCGCGTCAGGACGGCGACACGGCTCTGGCGCTGGAGCGCATGCGGGCGGCCGGCATCCACGTGGTCAGCCGCGAGATGGTGCTGTTCGAGTGGTTGCGGCAGGCTGGCGCTCCACTGTTCAAGGAAGTCAGCCGCGAATTTCTGCGCGGCTGATGCCGAACGGGGGCGGAAGTCATGGTTGAAGCTGCCGGTCTGATTGCCTGCCTGGCGATCGCGGGCTTGTGGTATGACATCATGCGGGCACGTGAAACGGCGGTGGCTGCGGCACGCCGCGCCTGCGATGCCGCCGGCGTGCAACTGCTCGACGATACCGTGGCGGTGACGGCGCTGGCGCTGCGGCGCCGCGCCGACGGCCGCATCACGCTGCGGCGCATCTATCGCTTTGAGTTCAGCGATACCGGCAACAATCGCGTGTGTGGTCGCGTCACGCTGCTTGGGCGCGCTGTCGAAGGCCTGCACCTGGGAAAGAGCGATTTGATTGCGCCGCGCTGTCCCGAAGTAACATAGGGCACTGATGACGGGCCGCGGCGGCTACGTTCCGGGCGGCAGCATGCACACAGCGGACGAAAGGACCGGATGGATACTGCAACGGCACCGAAGCTTGCACTGGTACTGACCGGCGGCGGCGCGCGTGCAGCCTATCAGGTTGGCGTGCTGCGTGCACTGGCCGAATTCCTGCCGTCACACGTGCGCGCGCCTTTTTCCATCATTTGCGGCACCTCCGCCGGCGCTGTCAATGCCGCGGTGCTGGCTGAACACGGATCGGATTTCCGCGAGGGTGCGCATCGGCTGCTGGCGTACTGGCGGCAATTTCATGCCGGCCAGGTGTATCGCGCCGATGCTGCGGGCGTATTTCGCAACAGCGGCCGCTGGTGTCTCGCCGCGCTGTCCGGTGGTGGGCGGCGCGATCGCCCGACGTCGCTGCTTGACAACACGCCGCTGCGTGAGCTGTTGAGCCAGCGTGTCGATTTTTCGAAAATCCAGCAGACGATCGATGCCGGCGATCTGCTGGCGCTGGCGGTGACCGCGTCCGGTTACGCGTCGGGCGAGTCGGTCACGTTTTTTCAGGGCGCCCCGCATCTCACCGGGTGGCGCCGCGCGCGCCGTGTCGGCGTGCCGATGGCCATCGGCGTCAACCACGTGATGGCATCGAGCGCGTTGCCATTCATTTTTCCGCCGGTGCACATCCATCGTGAATATTTCGGCGACGGGACGATGCGCCAGGTGGCGCCGGTGAGCCCGGCGCTGCATCTCGGCGCCGATCGCGTGCTGGTGATCGGTGTCGGCTACCAGATCGAGAGCCGGGAGCGGCTCAAGGCCGGCGATTATCCGTCGCTGGCACAGATTGCAGGCCACGCGTTGAACAGCATTTTCCTCGACAGCCTGGAAATGGATCTGGAGCGCATGCAGCGCATCAACCGCCTGCTCGATCTGATTCCGCCCGCGCGGCTGGTGGCGGCCGGCCTGGACATGCGTCCGGTGGCGTTCCGCGTGCTGACTCCGAGCGAGGAACTCGAACGCATTGCCAGCCAGCATGTCGGCGCGTTGCCGCGTCCGGTGCGCATGCTGCTGCATACGGTCGGGGCCTTGCACAGCAGCGGTTCCAATCTGGCGAGCTATCTGCTGTTCGAACGGCCATTCTGCCGGGCGCTGATCAACCTCGGCTATCATGATACGCTGCAGCGCAAGAATGATCTGCTGGAATTTCTCGGCTACGACAGCGTCGCCGCGCGTTCCGCATGAAGCCGTTTTCCGAAGCGTGCGAGCGCAACCGGACGCCGATCCTGGCCGTGCTGCGCGAAATCCTGCCGCTGCAGGGGCGTGTATTGGAAATCGGTTCCGGCAGCGGCCAGCATGCTGTCCATTTTGGCGCTGCGCTGCCCGGCATCGTCTGGCAGACCAGCGATCTGCCGCAACATCATGCCGGCATTCGTGCCTGGATCGACGAGTCCGCGCTGTCAAACGTGCTGCCACCGCTGGCGCTCGACGCGAACGACGTCGCGTGGCCGGTCGCCGCGGTGGACGCCGTGTTCAGCGCCAACACGCTGCACATCATGCCGTGGCCCGCGGTCGAGAAGCTGTTTGCCGGCGTCGGACGCGTGCTGGCGGCGGGCGGCACGCTGTGCCTCTACGGCCCGTTCAACTATGGCGGGCGCCACACCTCCGAAAGCAATGCCCGATTCGATGCCTGGTTGCAGCAGCGTGATCCTGCCAGCGGCATCCGCGATTTCGAGGCCGTCGATCAACTGGCGCAGACGAACGGCCTGGTGCTGATGCGCGATTTTGCGATGCCGGCCAACAACCGTCTGCTGGTGTGGCGCAAAGGAAGCGGTCATCCCGTGACGACTGGTATTCGCCTTCCGCGATGAGCGTAGAATAATGTAGAACCCGTATGGCGGCGCTGTCGCGGCATTTCCGAATGGGGCAAGTCGACAATCATGAGCCGGGCGTTTGTAAAGGAAGCGGACGAAAATCCGACCGCCGGAGATATCCCGGAACGGCCGCTTCCTGCACATACGAACTACGTTACGCCGCACGGGCGGGAACAGCTCGAATTGCGCATGCATGAACTGCAACTGCAGCGTGAACAGTTGAAAGCCGCGGCTGACAGTGAAGCGCTGGCAAAACAGAAGCTGGCCGAGGTCGAGCGCGACATGCGCTATTACAGCGCGCAAATCAAGCGCGCGATTGTCGTCGATCCGGCGGCGCAGTCACGGGACGCGGTGTATTTCGGCGCCACCGTCCGCATTCGCAGCGAAGACGATACGGAACACGAGTTCAGCATCGTCGGTGACGATGAAGCCGACGTCGGAGCCGGCAAGATCAGCTGGGCGTCGCCGCTGGCAAAGGCGATGATCGGTGCGCATCTGGGCGATATCGTGGTGTGGAAACGTCCGGCCGCCGACACGGATGTCAGGATCGTCGCGATCCATTACCCTGACGCTTGACCCGGAGCCGCTGCCGGGGTCAATTACAACCGCGAAAATCCCGTCTGTGCCGGCCAGCCCGGCACCTGTTTGACACGGGCGAATGCCGCTCCAACCCGAATGCTGTTGTCGAAATCGGGGCTGCCTGTTCGACCACCTGATGCCAATCCCGGCGTATCCCGGCTTTACTTGCCATCGGCAAAGGAGAACGATCATGTCGAACACCATCCGTCTTCACCGTGTGCTGCGCGCAACGCCCGAACGGGTATATCGGGCTTTTCTCAATGCGGACGGCTGGCCAAGTGGCTTCCGCCAAACGGATTCACCTGCAAGGTTCACCATTTTGACGACAAGGTCGGCGGCGCCTACAAGATGTCTTTCACGAATTTCACGACCGGCAGGAGCCATGCTTTCGATGGCGAATATCTCGAGCTGGTGCCGCACGAGCGCATTCGCTACACCGACAAATTCGACGATCCGAACCTGCCGGGCGAAATGCAGACAACCGTTACATTGACAAAGGTATCGGTCGGGACCGAATTGAACGTCGCGCAGGAAGGAATTCCCGATGCCATTCCTGCGGAGGCCTGCTATCTGGGCTGGCAGGAATCGCTCATCCTGCTGGCGAAACTCGTCGAAGCCGAGATTCCGGATTAGCGCCGAAATGCTCGCGAGGGTTGCTTCTAAACGTCACGGACCGAAAACGGAATCGACCTTCGCGGCGCAAATAAAATCGTTTGCCGACAAACCGTTGATGGCGTGGGTCGAGTAATCCACGCGGCACCGGTTGTAGCCTACCGCGAGATCGGGGTGGTGATCTTCGCGGTGGGACAGCCAGGCGACGGCGTTCACGAACGCAATCGTCTGGTAATAGTTCTTGAAGCGGTAGGTCTTCGTAATGACGCCGCCGGTATATTCCTAGCCGTCGAGTTGCTTCAGCAGATTGTCGATCTCGTCGCGGGTGAGCGGCGCAACACCGCCTTCGCACGGCCTGCATTTCTGTTGCGCCAGATCGGATGCACTCATTGCCGAATTCTGCGACTCATTTGAAGTGATAGTACTGCTGATTGAGGTAGGCGGCGATGTCCTTCACTTCGTCCGGAAATACCTGCGCACCGGTGTTCGTGACGCAAAACTGCACGCGCGACAGCAGCTGCGCGGCGGAGTGTACCTTGTGTCCGGACCAGGTGAAGACTTTCGAGCCGTCGCCGCCCACCAGCGAGATGTGGCAGGCTGCGCATTTCGACTGGTCGAAAAGTTTCTTGCCGGCGGCAGGGTCGGCGCCGGGAAAAGGATCGGCGTGTGCCATCATGGCCGCGAATCCTGCGGCGAAAATAACAACGGCGATTTTGATCGCACGGGTTTTCATGGCTGAATTCTACGCGTTTCCGGCGCGTGGTTCAGGCGTGAGCCTGCAATCTCGCGATGCGCAGCGTTGCCGGCGGATGGGAATCGTAGAATGCCGAGTGCAGCGGGTCGGGTGTGAGCGTGGACGCGTTGTCCTTGTACAATTTCACCAGCGCCGACACCAGCGCCGCCGCTGAGGCGTTCTGTGCCGCATAGCGGTCGGCTTCGAATTCGTGTCGCCGCGAATAACCGCTGAGCAGCGGCTGCGCCAGGAAGGTGAAGTACGGCACGATCAGAAAGAACAGCACCAGCGCGATCGCGGTCGACGGCGTCGCGACGTTGAGTCCGCTGTAGAACCAGCCGGTGTTCATCAACCACGCCAGTATCGCGAGAAACACCAGACTGGCGCCGAATATCCATGCCATGCGCTTGATCACGTGCCGCAGCTTGAAGTGGCCCAGCTCGTGCGCCAGCACGGCCTCGATTTCGAGCGGTTCGAGGCGTGCCAGCAGCGTGTCGAAGAACACGATGCGCTTGGTCTTGCCGAAGCCGGTGAAATACGCGTTGCCGTGACTCGAACGCCGTGAGCCGTCCATCACCATCAGCCCCTGCACCTTGAAGCCGCACTTGTGCAGCAGCTGCTCGATGCGCGCCTGCAATTCCGCGTCCTGCAGCGGCGAAAACTTGTTGAACAATGGCGCGATCCAGGTCGGATAGATCGCCAGCACCAGCACGTTGAACACCACCCATACCAGCCATGCGTAGATCCACCACAGGCCGCCGGAGCGCTCCATCAGCCACAGCACGCAGGCGACCAGCGGAATGCCGATGACGGCGGTGAGCAGCGCGTGTTTCAGAAGGTCGGCGAAGAACAGTTTCGGTGTGATCTTGTTGAAGCCGAAGCGCTCCTCGACGCGGAACGTGCGGTAGAGGCTGATCGGCAGCTCGATCGCCTGTGTGACGACGGTCACCACGACGATCAGCGCGATGCCGCGGGCGAGCGACGAGTCCAGCCATGACTGCACCCAGTTCTGGAACATCTGCAGCCCGCCGCCAAAGGTGAGCCACAATACGATCGCCACTTCCAGCAGGAGGCCGGCAATCGCGAGCCGCGTCTTGGCGCAGGTATAATCGGCAGCCTTGCGGTGCGTGTCGGCGTCGATATCGGCGGAAAACGCGGACGGCACCACGTCGCGCTGTGATGCGACGTGGCCGAGATGCCGCAGCGCGAGCCACAGCCGCAACCCCGTGGTCAGTGCCAGCGCGCACAGAAAAACGATGGAAAAAGCGTTCATGAAATACGTCGGGTCGGTGCCGCGCTGGCTAATTCGGGCGGGCGCGTCATAAAATCCGGACTGGAAATCCGCCAACCATTTGTCCTGAAACCGGCCGCCGCGCGGACAGGGCCGGGCGGCCTCGATCAATCAATCAGCAGGAGCATTATGTCACAAGACGCCGGCAACCTCATATGGATCGACATGGAAATGAGCGGTCTCAATCCTGAAACCGACCGCATTCTGGAGGTTGCGATCATTGTGACCGATAGCCGGCTGGAAACGGTTGCGGAGGCTCCGGTGCTGGTGCTGCACCAGAGCGAAGCGGTGCTGGCCGCGATGGATTCGTGGAATCAATCCACTCACGGGCGCTCGGGCCTGATCGACAAGGTGCGCCATTCGTCGCTCGATGACGGCGGCGCGGAACAGCAGATGATCGCGTTTCTGGAACAGCACGTGGTGCCCGGCGTATCGCCGATGTGCGGCAATTCGGTGCATCAGGATCGCCGCTTTCTGGTCCGCTACATGCCCGATCTGGACAAGTATTTCCATTATCGTAATCTTGACGTCTCGACGCTCAAGGAACTGGCGCGGCGCTGGAAGCCCGAGCTGCTGGCCGGCTTCACGAAACAGGGCAAGCATGAAGCGCTCGCCGACATTCGCGAATCGATCGCGGAATTGCGCTATTACCGCGAGCATTTTCTGAAGCTCTGACCCATCTGCCGCGATAACCCGTTTTTTTGCAAGCGCTGTCAGCGGACAGCGCTGCTGCCGTACTATTCCCGTCCGTAAAAAGCTTGTTCACGTTGTAAAAAACTGATAGTATTTTGTCGCTATCTTATTCACGCGATACATACAAAAAAGATGGCTGGAACGAGCAGCCGGGAAGGCCGATCCGCCGGCACGCTCGGATGGCATCTTTGAAGCGGGGGAGATAAAACAGGCTGGCGCCGGAGCTTACGACGCATGCCACGCGAACGACATCGCGCGGGTTGCCGGGATCGCCGCGCCTGCGTCCACGTTAAAATACATGCAACACATGCACTGATCGAATATTTCGGAAGGCAGCTGGTTGCTGCCTTCTGCCGGAAGCGGGTTTCCCTCCTCCGGTACGAGCGCAACGGGGACGTGTTGCATTCGCTCGTACCGGTTCTTTTTTTGTAGTGCGCGAATCGGCGCCGAGGCGGCTGCCTGGCGGTGTGTTACTGGAGCTTGATGTCGCCGTCGAGCTTGAAGTCAATGTCGAGTTCGGCGATGCGCAGCTGCACCTGCGCCGGAAATGATTCGCTGCCCGATATGCGTTTCTCGGCCAGCGCCTTCTGTACCGCTTTTTCGATTTCCAGTTGCGAGCGAATGCCGAACGCCTTGAGAAGCTTGCGGATACTCATGTTGAAGGTTTCTTCGTTCATTGCCCGTCTCCTGATCGTGTCGGTCGTCTGATTCTACCTGCGGCGCGGATGGAATGCGACCACGCCGGCAGCAAGGTAAAATGCCGTTTCAGCCTGACCGGATTCCGATATTCACATGCAGGACGTAGTCGACGCGTTTTCCCGGGCGGTAACCGATTTTTTTCATCCGCGCATGCTGGGGCTGATCGTCATCCCGCTGCTGGGCGCGCTGCTGCTGTGGGGCGCGATCACCGTGTTTTTCTGGGATGACTGGATGCAGTGGCTGCAGCATTCGATCGAGCAGGGATGGCTGTCGCACGGGTTGTTCGCATCGTGGGCGGCATGGCTCGCGCAGTCGCTGTCGGCGGTGCTGATCGTGCTGCTGATTTTCCCGCTTTCGCTGGTGACCGCACTGGTGGTCACGGCGGTGTTCGCGATGCCGCCGATCGTGCATTTCGTTGCGCGGCGCCACTTCCCGGCGCTCGAAGAACGGCACGGCGGCGGCTTCGTCGGCAGCATCGTCAATGCGCTGGGCGCGACGATCGTTTTCGCCGTCCTGTGGGTGGTGACGTTGCCGCTGTGGCTGACAGGAATCCTCGGCATCGTGCTGCCGCTGCTGCTGTCGATGTATCTGAATCAACGGCTGTTTCGTTACGATGCGCTGGCCGAACATGCGAGCGCGGCGGAGCTGCCGCGCGTGCTGGCGCACGCGAAGTGGCGGCTCTACGGCATGGGTCTGCTGATCGCCGCGCTTTACTACGTGCCGGTGATCAATCTGCTGATCCCGGTACTGGGCGGGCTGGCGTTCGCCCATCTGTGCCTGGGCGAACTGGCGCGGATGCGCAAGGCAGAATACGGGAATCAGGATTCAGGATTCGGCGGCGGTTCACGGCAGCCCGCCGCCTTGCCGTGAATCCCGAATCCTGAGCTCTGAATCCTGCTTTATGCACCAATCAGAATATGGGGGACCAGGATTCAGGATTCAGGATTCAGGATTCGGCGACGGCTCGCGGCAACCCGCAGCTTTACGCTGAATCCCGAATCCTGATCTCTGAATCCTGTTTTTTCAGGTTCGTTCGAAAACCGCCGCGATTCCCTGTCCGCCGCCGATGCACATCGTCACCAGCGCGTAGCGCTTGCCGGTGCGCTGCAGTTCGTGGAGCGCCTTGACGGTCAGGATGCAGCCGGTGGCGCCGATCGGATGGCCGAGACCGATCGCGCCGCCGTTGGGATTGG
>JBDZVW010000417.1:0-2641 GCA_040255885.1 Betaproteobacteria bacterium | reverse complement strand
CACCAGGAATCCGATCAGATGCATCATGCCGGCCGGAATCCATGTGATCAGGCCGCCGAGTTCCTGATCGGTCAGCGGATCTTCCGCCCACGCGCGTCCGCAGATGCTGTAAACGTCGTAGAGCTCATGATGCGCCATCACGATGTACGCGCCGATCGCGATCTGCGGCAGGATCACGATCCACTGGATCGCCATGCGCGGCCCGATCGCGATCAGCGCACCCTGCTCACGCGTGCGCGGATCGAGCATCAGGAACCAGAACGGCAGGCCGTCGAGCAGCATGCTCCAGTTCATCGTCCAGTACAGCCGTTCGTTGAGCATCGCGTCGAAGTGAATTGCCGGCGTCAGCCACATATAGATGAGGCCGACGAACAGCGTCGGCGCAACCAGCGGATGCTGCAGCACGCGATACACCGAACGCACTACCGGGTGCCGCCACACCGGCTGCAGCCGGCGCTCGACAAAACCGTCCGGCAGCCCGCGCGCCAGCACCGCCTGCGGCCACGCGATCGCGACCAGGAACGGCCCCAGGTGATGCAGTACCAGATGCTGCAGGCGATGAATGAAAAACATGTGCTGCGCCAGATAATCGTAATGCGTCTGTGTCACGAAGTAGATCAGCACGACGCCGATATAGAATGCAAGCGGCCGCGCGACACCGACGCGCTCCGGCATGCGGCGCAAGCCGCCCGTGTACAACACCAGCGCGCCGGCACACAGCACCAGCATCCACGGCGAGAACTCCCACGGCAGCAGAAAAGTGAGCGCGGATCTCAACGATTCCATGCGGGAATCGCCTCTGCCCGGTCAAAGAAAAACGGAATGTTCAATGGTGATGGTGCATACCGCTCATGCCGTTCATGTTGCCGCCCGGTCCGCGCACGGCGAAGTTCCCGGTGAGCGTTTCGCCGTCGGCGAACTCCAGCGTCAGCGGAATCTGTTCTCCGGGTGCGATTTTGCTTGTGGGCGACATCAGCATCAGATGATAGCCGCCGGGCTTGAATTCGACCGTGCCGCCCGCCGGCACGTCGATGCTGTCGACCGGCAGCATCTTCGAAACGCCATTCTCCTCTACCGACCGATGCATCATCACCATGCCGAACGCGGCCGAACGGGCGCTCTTCAGCTTGACTGGATGATTGCCGTTATTGCTGAGCGTGAAATAGCCCCCGGCCGGCACACCGGCCGGAAGATAGCGAATCCAGGTGTTCGACAACGCCAGATTCCCGGCGAACGCGCTCGCGGAAAAAAGCGCAATGCATGCTGCAATAATGAATTTGTTCATGACCCTGTTCGAATGATGGATTTCCACTTGCCGCCGCGGGCGACGCGAGGGTAGACATTATCGTGCACGATCGGTCCGGAGTCTAACGACGATCGAAAAACGAGTGCACTTCAACGGCCCGCCGCATGGCTTCACCCACCGCGAGTTATCCGTTCAATTCAGCCGGATGCATTCTCCCCACGGCGGTTTGCGGTTGCCGTGCACCAGCCAGATCACCGGAAAGTCCGGTGGCGCCTGCGGAAACTCGCCGTCGGCATCGGTGAAATACAGCAGCAGATCGGGGCGCAGGTTCTCGCGCATGATCCAGTCGAACACCGGCGTGAACGACGTGCCTCCGCCGCCGGCCAGCTTCCGCGGCAGCGTCAGCGGCTGCCATGGCGCAAATTCCCACGGTCCGTCCGGATCGAGCCTGTCGTCACATGCAACCAGCGTCACCCGTGCGCGTGCCTGCGCCTTCAGTCCGTCGACCTCGGATACGAAAACATCAAGCTCGCGATTGCCGATCGAACCGCTGGTGTCGATCGCAACCAGCACGTTCGTTTCACCGCCGGCAAGCGCCGGCAGCAACGCCTCGCCTTCACGCCGCGCCGGCCGCCGGAAACTGTAGTCATCGCGCGCGGCATTCATCATGAAACGCGCGAGCAGCGCCTGCCACGGCAACTGCGGCCGGGCCGAGCGAACGATCAGCCGCTGCCACGATTCACCCGGGCATCCGGCGAGACGCGCGCGTTGCGCCGCACCCGCCACCCGCGCACGCCACTGTTCGGCCAGCCGTCGCCGCATCTCCGCGTTCGGTGCAGGCGGCGGCGCGACGCCGGAGCCACGGCGAAGCTCATTGCCGGCGTCATCCCATGAGTCACCGGCCGATGTCATCGCACGCGCGGCAGCGGTCACGTCATCGGATGCGCGACCGCGCGCCGCATCGCGCGCCGGAATGCCGGCTGTGCGCGGTGCCGCCTCGTCGTCAAACAGATGGCGATCGAACGGTTTTCCGGCCGCGTCCGACGGCAGCAACGGGTAGATTTCTTCGGCTGACAGACCGTTGAATGCAGCATCGGCGAGCACCCCGGCCGGCGGCTTCATGCCCTCGGCAACCAGCAGCAGATTGACCGCATGATCACAGGCGGCGTCCCAGCGTCGGCGGATGCGATGGCCGCGCCGCGCAAAATGCCCGAGCGCGCAATGCAGCGCCTGATGCGCGAGCACGAAGCGGATTTCCGCGGAATCGAGGCCGGCGATATAGCGCGGATTGTAGTAGAACGCACGCGCGTCAGTGGCCGTACTTTCGCACCAGTCCGCATCGGCCGCGACCAGCGGCAGATGCGTCACCAGCGCGCCGATGAAGGGCTTTTCGAG
>JBDZVW010000079.1:0-9989 GCA_040255885.1 Betaproteobacteria bacterium | reverse complement strand
GCCGGAGAGCCGCTGCGCCGGCGGCTGCTGCGCACGCTGCCGGTGGTGCGCGCCGGTGATCCGGTCAAGGTGGTTTATGCCGGATCGGGATTCACCGTCAGCACCGGGGGCAAGGCACTGAACCGCGCCGGCGCCGGTCAGGCGGTGAAAGTCATGACCGACTCGCGGCACATCGTTTCCGGCATCGCCCACAGCGGCGGCATCGTCGAGGTGAAATGATGATATCGCCCTCAGGATTTCGCGGCAGCGGCCGATATAGGAACGACACGGGCTTTCCACGTGTCCGCCTGCGGCTCATGTCGAATCGCGGCGTTTCAGTGTAACGCGTTGTACAGGAGACTATTTTGAAGATCAGCCAGCCAATCGACGCGGTCCGGCCCGCCACCTCGGGCACACCGCATGCCGCCGGCCAGGCCGGCTCCGGCGGCACCGCGACGCGCACGGCCAATGCCGGCGACGGGGTTCACCTGAGTTCGTTGGCGAATGACCTGCGCGCCGGCGGAGGCAGCAGCACGTCGCCGGCCGAGTTCGACCAGGCACGCGTCGATGCCATTACCAACGCGATCCGGGAAGGCCGGTTCCACGTCAATACCGGCGCCGTCGCCGACCGTCTGATCGAGAACGTGCAGGAATGGCTGTCGAAAGCACAGTGACGCCGCCGGTCGCCGCATTGCCGGCCACGCCGCCGGCCAACGCATTCGATGATGAAGCAGCCGTCTGGCGCGATCTGATCTCGCTGCTGCAGCAGGAACAGGCGGCGCTGCGAACGGCCGATGCGATGAAACTGCCGCCGCTGGCGGCGGCCAAGCAGCAGCGCATCGTGTTGCTGCAGCAATTCGAACAGCAGCGTGAAGCCGGCCTGCAGGCCGCCGGCTACGGCGCCGGTCCGGCTGCAATGAACGGCTGGCTGGCAGCGCACGGTGCATCCGCTGCGCAACGGCAGTCGTGGGACGAGTTGCGACGGCTGGCCGGCCACGCGCAGCAGATGAACCGCCTGAACGGCCGGCTGATTACGCAGCAGCGCCGGCACTTCGAACAGGCGCTGCACGCGCTCGCCGGCGCCGCAGGCACCGCCGCGCTGTATGGTGCCGACGGGCTGCCGCAGCAACTGGCGCCGCAGCACCGCGGCGCAACCGCCGGATGAGCGTCCGCCGCGGCGGCAAAACAAAAGATTGATGCTGAAGCGTTAAATGACGTGCGGTGCAAGCGCCGGCTGCGGCGCTGCTGCACGAGCACCCGTTGTGAGCTCAGGTCAGCTTCCTGAAATCGCTCGTACTGCTTCAGCTGCACGCTCTGCGTCCGAGATCCTCCACAGCGTATCGAATACCGATCCGGCATCACGAATTGAATCGTTTTCCGCGGCCAGCGTTGCGAATTTCTCGTACAGGTCGTCTCGGTTCATCCGGTTGTTGTACAAGCCTTTGGGATCAGACGCCTGTACCTTGTGCACGATTCCTTGACGATCGGTTGCGATGACGCCGATCTCCAACGTAGCTGGCCAACGGCCCTCGATAACTGGATCCATGACGACACGGGTTCGTTCCATTATGGACGCCGCCTTGGGATCGGAAATCTGATCGGTGTCGTACGAGTGGATGTCGATTCGACCGTCGAGCAGCGCGCGTGCGAATATGTACGGAAGACTATGGTCCGCCGTCTCGCGCGTCGTCGGCTTCCACTTTGCCGGCTCGCTGCCCGACTCGTGTCGCAGGAACTCCGAAGTTCGCAGCTCGATGGATTCGATATCTCCGGGCGCCACTGCGTTACGCAGTTCCAGGGCAGCCCAGACGCCGACCTGACAGTTTGCAGTCGCCGGAAAGTACTTGAGTCCGAATTTCCGGATTGCCCAATCGTCGAAGCCCTCGATCGCCATCGGGCCAAACTTGCCATCGACCAGTTCGACGGCGCCGTGACGTCCTTCGAAAGGCGCCTCCGGCGCGGTAATTCCGGCATCAGCCAGCCGTACCGCGAAGATCGCCTCTCTGCTGCTGATGGCGGTGGCCACCCCCTTGTAATGGGACAGGTTCCCCGCACGGCTTGCCCGAAGGGGCGTGCCCATGGTCGCGGCACCCGAGACGGCGTGACGGACCTTTTCGGGCGGCAGCCTCAGCATCCTCGCAATTGCCGCGGCCGCGGCAACACGGACGGCGAATCCCTGATCCAGCGACAGGCGCCTGACTGCCGAGCCTTGCATATGGCGTGAGATGCGTTCGTAGATTTCGTACGCAATCACTATCGCCAACAGCAAGTCTCGTCCGGACGTGCCGGCCTCGTCCGACACCGCAACCAGCGCACCGATAATGTCGCTGGGATGCCCGCGCGCGAAAGTATCGTTGTAGTCGAAGTAGCGGATCATCGAAGTGTTGCAGAATGCCGCAACATCGGTTGTGAAAGCCCGTTTGTCACCGATGACGACACCTGCGTGGCCCGATGCGGGCGCGGTCGGGTACCTCCGTGCCGCCCGTGCACCAGGACAGTCGACTGCCGCTACCGCACATGACATCGTGTCAACGAAAATGTCGCGGGCGATATCGTACAGGTCCGCGGGCAACGAGTCCGCGTCCGACCGTTCTACAAAGTCGACGATGGCTGAAAGCGTATTGTCATGCATGGGATTTTTCTGTTCATCTGTCAAGGATTGAAAACACAACACATACCGGACTCCCCGTCGGCACCCTGATGGCCTCGGCCGCGGTCGAGTGAGGCTTCCTCATGTCGAGAGGAATGTTTACGATGCAGTCGCTACGCTCGTTTGAGACGTAGAGCTGGTCGCTCCATGGGACAATCGCAATGTGTCGCGGGCAGTCGCCACCGGAGGGATGCCATGTCCGGGGCTGCGCGATTCCGCTATCGGGATCAATCACGCAGGTGGCAACGGCGTTACTGCCTCGGGTCGACACGTACAACCTGTCCGGCGATCGCGCGAACACAATCTCCGCACCGGTTATGCGTTCTGCCGAATGCCCCGGCGGCGGCGCCGGAAAAGACGCGAGCCGTTCGTCACGGGCGCCGTTGGCGCCTGTCTTGTAGGTCGAGATGGTGACATCGAGTTCGTTTATCACGTACATTCGGGACGTCTCGGACCTGCTGACCACGTGCCGGGGACCCGCGCCTGATATCGACTCCACGATTGACGCCGGATGTTGGTCGATTACACCGGAGGCAAGGTCGACACGATATTTGAAGACGCAGTCCAGGCCTTTGTCCGGAACAAGAAGTACGCGTTGCGCCTCATCGAGCACCACCTGGTGAGGGTGAGATTGAGCGCTCGCATATTGCGGAGTGGGCCGGCGCAGGGCCCGGGTGCCTTCCAGCGACTCGACAGCGCCGTCTTCCGCCAGTCGCACGATTCCGAGCGTGCCGCTGTTGTGGTTTGCGACGACGAGCCGGCCTGTCGAGCCGATGAGGGCGAGGTGCACCGGATTCACGCCGCCGGACGGCGTGCAGCCGGTCTCTGTGCGGATAGCGCCGTCCGCATCGAGTGAAAACGACCTCACGCAAGTGCCGTCACCTTCCACCGCATACAGACATGTCGCGGCATCGTCCACTGCCAGGTAGGAAGGATTCGAAGGTACCGCGAAGGTTTGTACGAGATCCCACCGCAAAGGTTGCCGTGACACCCGGTAAACGGATATCCCCTTGCCATGGCCATGTCGCCTCTCCGTTGTACGCGATCCGACATACGCAATGCAGGACTGACCGGGTTGCTGCATGATGGTGTTACCCCTTTGTACGTACACTCCCGGCGACCGGGACTCAAACTTGATACTTGTTTCATGTTGACTTCCGTGCGCGTCGCCTCGCGGCTCACGCCCGGGAGGGTTTCATGCTGAGGACATTACTCGCGGACGGACGTGGCGTTACGGTGCCGTTTCGACAGTGATCGCGCGAACGGAAGCAACAGAAACAGAATGGTTACGACGTAGATTGACGTCACCAACGGGGTGGCAAACACAACCGCGGACAAATCGCCGTCGGCGATTCGGATCGATTGGCCGAAGTACTTCTCGATGAGCGGCCCGAGTATGAACGCAATGATAAAAACGGGCCGGGACACGCCGGTTCTTTCAAAGAGCAGGCCGAACCAGCCGAACAGGACGACGATTCCCATATCGAACAGGCTGTCGGCTCCCGCATATCCGCCGATGAGGCTGGCTATCGCTATGATCGGGATAAGGGTGCGGGTTTTCAGGAGTGCCAGGCGCGCAAAGTACCGGCTCAGGAGCAGGCCGAGAATCCACATCACGACCGAGCCGACCATGATCGACACGGCAAGCTCGGAAACTATCTGCGCATTGGCCGCCAGGAAGGCCGGTCCCGGCGTCACTCCTTGCAGAAGCAGTGCAGCCATGATAATGGCCGTCGCGGTGCTGCCGGGCACACCCAGCGCGATTGTCGGGATCAGTGCGCCGCCGACTGCACTATGGTTTGCCGTTTCAGCCGCTACGATGCCTTCAATTGCGCCTTCGCCGAACGGAACATTCGGTTTGAGCCATCGGCGCGCTTCGCCGTAAGCGACCCAACTGGCAATGGTCGCACCCAGCCCCGGAATGAATCCGATCGCCGCCCCGATGACGGAGCCCATGACGAGGACGCCTTTATATTTGAGCGCCTCCTTCATTCCGTCGATGGTCCGGGATATCGTTCCAAAATTCTTGACGACCCCGCCCGGGAGCAATTCGCCGCCGGACTTGCGCGCCAGCACCAGACATTCCGCGAAGCCGAACAGGCCGATAAGGACCGGGAGCAGCGGCAGCCCGCCGCGCAGTTCGAGAATACCGAACGTACCGCGCGGTGCGCCCGTGAGAGGCCCCACGCCGACCGTGCCCAGCGCCAGGCCGAGCGCGCCTGCGATAATGCTTCCGACATAGGACTGGCCCGTCATGCTGGCCATCGCGCTGACGCCCAGCACAGTGATAGACAACATGAGGGCCGGCCCGAACTTCAATGCGTACGAGCCTATCGATTCGGTAACCGTGCCCAACAGGATCGCTCCGATCAGCAGGCCGATGAATGCCGACATGGTGGAGGCTCCGAGTGCCCGGTCGCCCTCGCCTCGCTGCGCCATCGGGAATCCGTCGAGCGCGACCGCCGCCGAGGCCGGTGTGCCCGGAACATTCAGAGTGATCCCCGGCCACGACCCGCCGAGTTCGCTGACGCCGTATATTGCGACAAAGAACACCATCAACGACAGGGGGTCCATCCGCAAGCCAAGCGGCATCAGGATGGCAATGACATTGCCTGCGTTGAGTCCCGGGATGGCACCGATCACGTAGCCGATCAGCGTGCCGAGCACGATCAGTCCCAGCAGCTCCGGTGATGTGAATATTGCAGCCGCGGCGTGGAACAACGAGTTCATTTACTCGTCACCCCCGGGCCACATGTTGATCGGCAATTCCAGTAGATAGCCGAAGGCAAGCCAGATGGCCGCGGTTACGGCAAGCGCAATCAATATCAGGTTGATCGTCCTGGGGCGTCCGGCGAATAACTGCAGAATGATCATCACGGCAAAGGTCGCCGGCAACAGCCCGATCGGCGTGATGATGAACGGATACAGAACAGCACCGGCAATGATGCCGGAGGTGCGCCACGCTGCCGTCACCGCGCGCAAATTGTCCTGCATCGAGGGGCGAGCGGGCATCGTTCGATAGCAGTCGGCCAGCGTCCGGAGACGCTTGGAGCCGTCCCAGACAACGCTCGCGGCAAGGATCGCGAGCATCGTTACGGGGTAGCCGAAGTCCAGCCCGCGGACACCCAGAATGGAAACAAACAGCGCGACGGCGAGCGCAAAAAGGAGAATGTCGAACAGCAGACCCAGCGCGGTGTCGAAATACCGGGTGCGCGCATCTGCTGCCGTGCCGTCAGCTTCGTTCTCCATAATGCTTTGCTTTGGCTGAGGGGTGGCCGGATTCCCGCGCGGCGGAAACCCGACTCGCCGCTCATTGGGTCATGAGCTTTCCGTACTGGTCCAATGCAGCTTTCATCTCTGCCGTGGCGTTCCTGGTGGCAGCCGTGCCGGCAAAATGAAAATAGGGTGCGTACCCGGCCTTTTGCATTGCCTGCTTGAACGTTTCGGATTTCACCGCAGTGTTCAGCGCCGAGATCAAACGGGCCGTGTCCTTCGGGTGTTTGGATTGTGCTTTTGCAGAGACATAGAGCGCCTGCCCGAAGCCGACGTTCGGAATGGTGACGCCGAGCTGGGTACCGATCGCAGTAGTGTGAATCAGTGACGGTGCAGGATTGCTGTTTCCGAAGTATCCGATTGGCCGGATTGTGCTTCCGAATGCGACGATTCCCGCCGACGGTGAGATGCCCGCGTCGACGTGGGCACCGGCGACCACGGTTCGCAATTCGGACCCGCCGTTGAACGGAATAATGTTCAAATTAGATTCAATACCGGCGACCTTTGCCAGGATCCTCGCCATCAATCCGTTCGAGCTGGTTATGCCGCTGACACCGAGATTTACACGCTGCTGTTTCGCAGCCTGGACCAGGTCCTTTACGGAATGGAACTTCGAATTCTTTGGCACAAAAACAGTCATGCGATCATTTTGAAGCGTCGCAAGCGGATAGAAGTCGTCCATCGTTATGGAGACGTGATTGACATACAACGAAGTGGTTGCGAACTCGTTCGCGATGATCATGACATGGTAATTGTCCGTATGCCGGCTCAAGTCCTGTAGCGCTGCCAGTTCAGGTTTTTCGTACTTGGTCCTTACGGGTTGCCCGAGCGCCTTGCCCCAGGGACCTTTCAGAATCTGCGCCTGCGCATCCCAGCTGCCGCCCGGCGCCGTCGGAACAATCAGCGTAATGGCCTTGTCCGGAAAGGTTTGCGAATCACTGCCTCGGCCGTACGCGACGAAGCTTGTCGCCATGAGCAATGCGGCACTCACAGCAATCGAGTATGTACGAAGTTTCATGTTGCTTACCCCCTCTCAAATTTGGGCCATGTTGACATTTCCCGCCCAGGGTGACGGCGTCTGACGACTGTTGCATCCGGAATTCATGCCTTTCGCCGTTCCGGATACTGCTGTTGCTTACCCTACGGGCTCTGAACCACATGAACAATTTATTTTTGTTTGGCAATACATTAGAGATGTTAATATTTCATACAAGAAAGCCCCGGCCCCTCGGACGTGAGCATGAGAACATTGGATTTGAACCTGCTGCGCACGCTCGTTACCATCGAGCAGGTCGGTACTTTTTCGGGCGCCGCGGAAGTGCTGTGCAAAACCCAGTCGGCCATCACGCAACAGGTGCAGCGCCTCGAGGAACACACCAGTTGCGTACTGTTCACCAAAAAAGGGCGCAACCGGATACTCACTTCCCAAGGTCAGGAACTCGTCGATTATGGCCGGCGCCTGCTGGCGATAAACGACGAGGCGTTGCGCACCATGGAGCGAAAGCAGATGGGCGGTGAAATCCGGATTGGCGCGCCGCCGGATACTGCCGATACCCTCTTGCCTTCGATGCTGACGTGCATCGCGCAACAGGCACCCAACGTGCGCATCTCCATCCAGGTGGACCGCAGCCCCTTCCTCATGGCTGCGCTGAAATCAGGCGATATTGACCTCACCATTTCCTCACGCACCGGAACCGGCTTGAAGCGCTTTGAGCTGCAAACCTCGCCCACCCTGTGGATCTGCGCCGCCGGATATGTTTACCGCAAAGGAAGCCCGCTGCCACTGATTCTGGCCGACGAGCGGAGCGTTTTCAGACGAACTGCAATCCGGGCGCTTTCCGGTACATCACTTACCTGGCACATCAACTACGTGGCTACCACACTTACCGGTATCAAGGCCGCAGTTCGCGCCGGGCTGGGTGTGACTGCGCGCACAGCCGAATTCCTCAGCTTCGACATGCGCGTGTTGAACGAAGCAGACGGCCTGCCCCCGCTGCGCCCCACCACCTACTGGCTATGGATGCGAAAGGATGCCACCAGCCCGCTGACCGTCTTCGTCTACAAAATGCTGAGGACACAGTTCAATCACGACAATCGCGAGGACAGGTAGCGGCAAAATTCTCCGATTTCACGGACGGTCGCGCCTCACCATTCCTTCAGTTTCGCCCGCAGCCGGATCACCGCCTGACTATGCAGCTGGCATACGCGCGATTCGGTGACGCCGAGAATCGCGGCAATTTCCCGGAAGTTCATTTCCTGTTCGTAGTACAGTCCCATCAGCAGCTTCTCGCGTTCCGGCAGCACGTCGATCGCCTGCGTCAGCGCTGCCCTGAAGCGCTCGCTGCGCAGCTGCTCCAGCGGATTTCCGCGCTCGTCGGGACAATTGCTGTCGAGAAAATCGCTGCCGCCATCGGCCGAAAAATCGTCGAGATGCAGCAATTGATAGCCGCGTGCATTCTGCAGCATCTCCTGGTATTCGGCCAGCGGCAGGCCCATCTCGCGCGCCACTTCGCTCTCCGACGGCGCCCGCCCGAGGCGTTGCTCAAGTTTGCTGAGCGCGGCCTCGATCTGCTTCAGTGCGCGGCGCTGGCTGCGCGGCAGCCAGTCGTTCTGCCGCAGCTCGTCGAGCATCGCGCCGCGGATGCGCTGCGTCGCGAAAGTCTCGAAGCGCGTGCCGGCATCCTGTTCATAGCGGCCGGCGGCGTCCATCAGTCCGATCAGCCCTGCCTGCACCAGATCATCGAGCTGGACGCTCGACGGCAGCCGCGCCGCGAGATGGTTGGCCATCCTGCGTACCAGCGGCGCGTACTCGGTGACCATGTCCTGCCGGTCCAGCGTTCCTGTGGCGGTATACACGATATCGTCTCCGCGCCGCTCAGCACGCCGCCGCACAGCGGCTGCCGCTGACCGGCGGCGCCAGCAGCACCGTTTCGGCGAGACGCTGGAACGCCCGTCCGCAAGTGCTGCCCGGATCCACGAACAGCGGCCGCGCCGGAGCATGCACCACCCGCTCGTCCGGAATGAAGCCGCAATAATGAAGCTGCGCCGACAGAAAGCGGCGCACCGCGTCGGCCATGTTGCGATAGACGGTCAGCGCCGCCGCTTCCGATCCGGCGCGATTGATCACGATCCGGTAATCGCCGCGACTGCCGCCGCGGCACAGCGTCTTGATTCGCGCATAGGCGGCGGTAATCGTAGCGGCGTCCGGCGTGATCACCAGCAGCGTATCGCCAAAACCTGCTCCACCGACAGTGGCTGCATCGACCGCCGATTCCAGATCGTTGATCACGCACACGCTGAAGCGCCGTGGCAGCGCCTGCAGCAGGCGTCCCAGCTCGATGCGCCAGTCGAGCGCACGCTGGGCTGGGTGCTGTGCATTGCATGCGACCGGCAGCACGCTGATGCCGGCCGGCCCCGGCAGCACGGCGCCGAGCAGCTCGCGCTCGGTGACCGGCAATCGTGCGATGTGATTGTGCGGTTCGAGCCCCAGCGCCGCGGCGGCTTCGTGCCCGGTGCGGTCCACCACCAGCACGCGGTGTCCGGCGCGCGCCAGCGCCGCGGCGAGATTCAGCGTCAGCGCGGTGCAGCCGACGCTGCGGCCGCCGGGCGTGATGCTGACTGCGCGCACCGCCGAATTGCCGAACAGGCGCCGCAGGCTGGCGGCCTGATCGATGACGTCGTTACGCATGCGCGACTCCGCCGGCATGCCCCAGCAACAGCGCCGACTCGGCGTCGTGCAGCACGAACGCCGGGGACGGTTTCTTCACGCTCAGCGAACGATGCGCGAGATAGCCGGCGTCGGCAGCGTGCAGGTCTTCCGGTACGCGCTGACCATTGGAAACGAAATGCAGCAGCAGCCGGTGGCGGATGATGACGTCGAGCGCCGCGCCCGGCCGCACCGCTTCGTCGAGCTTGCTGATGATGCAGCCGGACAACCCGTTGCCGGGCTGGTCATGCGCGCCGCCGCCGTACGCGGTGATCGTTTCGTCCAGCGTTTCGGCGTGAGCGGCCGCATTGAGCAACAAAATGCGATGGATTTCGGGTTGCGCCAGCAGCAGCGCCTGCTCCGCGACGCGCTCGTCGCGCT